>CALVCB010000109.1 GCA_944325965.1 uncultured Bacteroidales bacterium | reverse complement strand
TTTCAAATAAAAAAGAATATTCGTTTGATTTATTCGTAAGTATTGCTTACTTTTGTGGCAGTGAGCAGTCAGAAGCGTCTGCGGCTCACTATTTTGTGGGAAAAATATTATGTGAGAAGCGTCATGCTTCATTCTTGTTCTTGAAAACCTAGGAAATTTTCAAAACACACAAGGATGGACGTTGGCGGTTCCCACGCTGCATAGCGTGGGTCTGCTGTCTATTTACCATTGTGTGTTGGGTTTTCCTAGGACCTTCAAGAACGTGGAAGTAGCACGCAGTTCCACGCTTCTTTTTGTTAACTTTTAAATCTTCGAGGAACGGGAGTCACAATGTAAATATGGACACTAATTTTAAAAGAAACGGTTGTAAGATTAATTATCTAGATACTATCAAAGGTCAAGAGGTTGAATTTTATTTTTTCTATTTACATGAAGTAATTAAAATTGTTTGTGAAGTAGATTTAAATCTATCCCGTAAAGAAAAGATTATTATAATCCCCTTATGGGATATTCGTGTAAATCAATTTACCGAACTTAGATATGGAGAACAAAATTTTATAGATGATGTAGGAACTATATTAAGTTTTCTAGAAAATTCTCCTAAAGGAGAAGATTTTTTATATGCAGCCTTTGATTCCTTTGTTTTTTATCATATTAAACAATTTAACCGTATTGTCGACACCGATTTATTTAGAATTATAGCCGAATTTATATTGGTTACAGAAGCTTTATCAAGGAATAAAGGAATTAGCATTCCAATAATGCAGCGTGTTGAATTTACTCGTTTATTCATAAATAGAGTATTAAATACTGTTTCGCAACATCTTTATATAACCCGCTATAGAAAGAGTACTTTTGGTATAGAACCTTACTTAGAAAAATATAAATAAAAATTATGGAGAATATAGAATCTTTTATCCGAATTTGTGAACAAGCAAACCATTTCTATCATTTGGATAGAAATAAATCGATAATGCTATTTCAAGAAATAGCTTACACAGCTTTCAAACGGTCTAATTCATTAATCGCAATACCTAATAAGGATGCAGCAACAGTAGGAGAAACCTTTTTAAATTTATTAGATGCGATTGATGATTCTTCATTATTTCAAACACTTTCTACATTGGGGTATTATTTTTTATCATGTGGAATAGATTATAATACATCAAACTATCGAGCATTAGATAAACGTATAATAATTTTAAACTTAGGAGCACAAAGTTTTTATAAAACTATTGCTCATGCAAAAAATTTACCCATACTCTCTTACGTAGATTTTAATGATTGGGTATCCTTACCTCCTATAGCAAAATATGTATTAATACTTGAATATAAAGATATTAAAATGTTATCATCTCTGGTCAAGCTGCCCAATGACATATTATTGCGTAAAAATTGGTTTGATCAATCCATTGCTAATGGTTATTTCAATGATGTTTGTTCTCCCCATAATGTAATCCAATACGCTTCATTGTTACATAATGATGTTATGAAATATTTAAATGAAAAAATTAAAAAAGGTGTGGTTTATTTTGTTGATTAAAAAATAAATATATTATGATGGAGTATTATGACACATTTCCGATAAATATATTAGAACAGAGTGGTCCGATAGCAAGAAAACCTATAGGCTTCCTTGCACATACAATGAAAATTTGGGAAAATCAATGTTGCATAGTTGATAGAAAAATTAATGCTGTAATAAAAGGTGATATTGTTAATGATGAAATGCATATAGAATTGGAACATATCGATTATAGACAATATATTTTAAACAGATTGATTTTCAAAGAAATATCACTTAATAGAGATAGAATATTATGGAGTAATGATCTTATTATAGGTGGTCATTCTTCATCAAAAAATGTACCTTCATTCCTTTCTCTTTTTTATCAACTGGGAGATTTATGTAAAGTACAATTTTCTAATCAAACTTATTTGATAGAATTTTATGGGAGCAGTAATGGATATGATTTATATAAGCAAATAATATCAAATATAAAATGGAAGCTATAGAATCCTTAGCGACAGAAGCAATAAAAGAATTTGAGAATAAGCATATTCAAACAGCCACTGGTTTATTGACAATGCTTTATAGACAGATCTTAGATAATCCAACTGAATTGCAAAGTATAAACAATTATTACATTGTAGGAAGAGCTTTTCTTTTCATGTTGCATAACCAATTATCAGACGATGTTGATACGATACAAACAATATCAAGCATAGCTTATTTGTGTATTTCAAAAGCTATAAAGCAGAATGTATCTGACTTAAATCTATATAAGGACAGATTACTTGTTTTGATTCTTGGATATGGGGCGTTTAAATACACAGTAATGTCTGTTTTAAGAGAAAATAAAGAAAAAAGATGGTCTATTACGTTTTTTGATTCAAGTGCTGTTCTCTTCTCCGAGAATGCTATTTGGCAAATGCAATTTTTTGATATGGAAACAATTCCTGTAATTTATTCATCATCTTTTTTTGAAGAACAAAGAAAAGTATTTATTAAAAAATTGCAGCGTCAATTTTTTCTTCCGGCGAAAACAATAGAAGAAGTTCTTGAACAAGGTAGAAGCTTGCATGAAAAAGTATATGACTATTTATCAAATAAAATTTTTATTGAAGCGGATATTGATTTTTAGAGAGCAATCATAGGATGCAAATAATAAAAAATTGTATAAGTTTAAATTATGACAATCGATAAGGAACGTAGTTTAGCAATCAGCAAAATACTTGATTGTTACCTGAATACACAAGTGAACAACCTATTTGATTTGGCCGAAAATATGAAAGCACTGAACAACTTTCAAGTTAAGATAAATGAATTGCAAGGCATGAAAAATGCTAATCAAATAGAACAAAATGGATTAGCTTTGATTTTGTTACGGAAATATGTAATGGAAGAAAAGTTTGGGAAGCAATTGATGCAGGATTTGATACGCCAATATTATGATTTGAATGATGAACAAATTTTGAAATATGAGAATCATTTGCATTCTACAAATCCTCATATTCAGAAATATAACTATTTTATAACGAATCTTTCTGTAGTAGATAGAAAAGGATCTTCATTCAAATTAGGTGGTAATGAATATCATCTTTTTTACAATAGATATCATTGTGATTTTATAAGAAATGACACAGGGATAATTGTGCATTGCGCTGATTTTCTAAGAAGTAATATAAATATAAAATATGATGATATAATAAATCTAAACTTAGATCGTTGGTCAATTGAACCTTTGTTAGAAAATTCATTAATACCTTGGGATGACCAACGAATATTGAAGTATATTACTAATTTTTCTATCACTTTACATCCCCTATTAAACAATTGTGGCTACATCGCTTGGCAAGGAATAGACAATATAGAGCAAACCCTTCGCCACATTCAGCAATTAAATAATAAGAATCGGGCGGAAACGGATAAAGATTATATTACGGATGAAACTATAGAGAAGAAATTGGAATATTATACGAACAACATTTATAAATTGTATTCGTATTTACCTCTTCAAGCATCATTCGTTTTGGAGCATCAAGATGAATTGGATTGGGAAGTCATGGAACTGAATCCCCGAATAGAATGGACATTTCCTTTGGTACAACTATTATTGAGAAAACATGCTCTATTGCCGGAACCGGAACAATCAAAAGGTCTGAAAGGAAACCAAAGCATGTTTGACAAATTATTCAAACCGATATTGAACGATGAAATTATTAGCGATTTAGAAAAGTTATATGACATGTAAATGCGACAAGTATGTTAAACATTAAAGAAACAGCAACGCTTTATATAGAAACGAAAGCGAATGCAGAAAGTGTAATAGCTACAGAAAAGGCTGATAATGAACAATGGAAAATCCGTTTGAAAAAGGACAGAGCTTACCCTCAAAGTTCCCGTACCAAGAGGAAGAAAAGGAAATAAAATGGAGATAGACAAAGAAACATTAGACTCAAGGATTCAACAAGCGTCAGATTGCGTCAAGTTCTTGAATGAACATCAGGAAGTTTGGCTGCGCTTACATGATTCAAGTTATTCCCTTTTGGTCGTCCATGCTAAAAGAGACAAGGATTATTGCTTTCCGAGTTTTTCTAAAAGCTTGATTCCTTATACTAAGCTATTACAGCAATATCAAGAATATAAGCATGACGTGAAAGTTTGGAATGCAGGTAATCCAGTATATTCTGAATATTGGTTGCCTATAAGCACAAATTATGTGGCAGAAGAAACCTATATTGATTTGTCTTCCGCCAAACTGCCCATACTTGTAGCCAGTTGGAAATTGAATGAACATTATGTAAAGACCGCTTGCCCATCCCTTTTGAAATTTATAAAGGCTGAAAAGAAAAAGAATAGGCAAATCATGCCAACACTCAAAAGAATGAAATCTTTTTGGAATATGTTTGCTAAGTTTTTCAAAAGAGCAAAAGAAGAAAAGCCAGACCGTTCTGCCAAAGATGATAACAATGACAACTTTGCCAAGTATAAAGGATTGGGGAAACACAATCCTCGCTTGATAGACGCATGCAACAGATTTTGCGGCTCGCTTTCGAAAATCTCTTTGAAAAATTCCCCCAATCTGAATGCCTTGCTAACAGAATTGCCCGACTTGAATTTGGATGAAATGTATGTATTGGATAATTACAATCCTCAGCCCGACTCTCCTTATTTTAGGGCTATCGGACAGCATTTGCGGCTTTACGCCCGGCTTAAATCTGTAGAAAAGCCATGCGATGTAGATTTTGCCATGTGGTATAACAGGGATAAAAAATATCCGGAAGCAAAACCTCTCCCAGAGTTTGAAAGTCCTTTCAAACACATTACATTACCTTTTACCGAAGAAGCCATTTGGCAAGCTTATCTGTTGAAGCAAACCAAGCATAAGATAGGGATGTGGTGGCATGGTTTGTATAAATATCGGGTCTTCATTAATCAGATTGAGGACATAGACCATCTGACACAACTGTTTGAAGCGAACTATAATGAGCTAAATCACTTTAAATCTGAGGCAAAGGCAAATTGGTCGGAAAGCATGTCTCCCGTAGTCTTCTTGGATGATGATAAAGCCTACATCAGCCATTATTGGTTCGATTATTGGTATGGACTAAGGCAAGTGGAATGCTTGGTAAAGTACAATCCACATTCTCATACGATTACTGATTTTCAGATAAAAGAATCAGAAGCGATTGTTCGTTTTCATTGCGGAATAATGTTTTAGTGGGTAAGAAGCCATGAAAACATTGGGATATGTCAATAAGAATGAAGACAAACTGAAAGGCGTTTTCTTCGGTCAAGCCATAGGAGATGCTTTAGGGTTGGGAACGGAGTTTATGCCCCAAACGGAAGTGCGCAAGTATTATCCCCATGGGTTAAACGACTATTCGCAAATCATACAAGATTATCACCGGTCGCGTTGGGAAAAAGGAAGCTGG
>CALVCB010000108.1 GCA_944325965.1 uncultured Bacteroidales bacterium | reverse complement strand
CATACTGTCAGCCGGCACCGGCAGGAGATTCTGGGCAAACTGCAGGTGAAGAACTCCATTGCGGCCTGCCGTGTGGCTAAAGACCTGAAGTTGATCTGACGGTCCTCCTTTGACTATTCTTTAAGATAAAATATTCCGGGAGAAATGCTCAAGGATGAATTGCCGACTGACAAGGGCCTGTATTGCACACCGGATGTTACAATATTAAAATGGACGCATATCCGCATTTGGTGCCATTTTAACACCATGCAATTTACTGCTTCAATATGGCAGTTATTATATTGTCTATATTCTCACGGAATGGGATGAAGGAGCGTACCGTCGCCTGTTTCTCGGTGTAGTCACGGTTGATGCGTGCCAGTATGCCCACCTTTCCTCTTCTGTCCGGAAATCATAAAACGACGAGGTGTACATATCCGTAAAGCGGCGTCCGGAGGATGTAGCGCAGGTTCTCATAATGCTGCATTTATTTGCAGAGAACTTTTGCCAGCTCTCCCAGACCATCTGCACCGGGCAGTTCCGGATAGGCTTTCTTCATGCCGTCCACGAAGTCCTGCGCCGTCCGGCTGTCACCGAGCACTTCCTTCATTTTCTTCAGATAGTCGATCTTGAACTGTACGGCATCGGCCTTGGCTGCCCCGCCGTGTCCGCCGATGAACAGTTCCGCTCCGGATCCCAGAGACTTCTGGGCTTCGGCGATTTCAGCGTCGATGGCTGCCGGAGAGGAAATCTGCAGGTGGCTGGCATGCGACTTAGACGGAACCCAGTGGGTGAAATATACCTTGCCACCTATCAGGATGCTTGCGCCCGGGAAGTCGGATGTAGCACCGTGGCGGAACTCGAACGGGATTCCTGCCCATGTCTGCGTGGAGCCGAATGCCACTTCAGTAGCCTTGCCTGTAGGCATGTCTGTGAGGGCGTCACCGAACATCTGCGCGAATCCTGCCATCATGCCGCCGTAGATCTCTCCTTTTGTAAACTCAGGCATGCCTTCCGCCATGACCACATCATGGCTGCCGGTCCCGCCTACATGATAGTCAGTGATACGTTTCTCGACCTTCTTTCCCAGTTTGGAAAGGTAGGCGTCAAATTCCGCCACATTGTCCTTGAACAGAGGCTGTTCCATTGTAACGAGAGCCTTCCTGCCCTCGATGATGTAGCTTGCGTCGCCCAACGCATCGTTGGTGTAGTACACGTGAAGCTTGAAATTGCCGAGGTCATGTACCTCGAAGCGTCCTTTTTCCTGTGCCGAAGCACTTAGTGTCATGCCGGCAACGGCCAGCGTCAGTAAACTCTTTTTCATACTTGCAGAAATTATGATGTTAAACATTAGTTTCAAAAAGTGTCTTTGTATCCTTTCTGCTGCAAATATGGGATGAAAAATTATTCCTGTCAAGTAGATACTTGATTCTCACATAGTTACATATAAGTAACCATTATTGGAAATGAGGCACTTGGAGTCAGTATTTTTTTTGAAAAATTTTTTTGAAAGGACGGAATGTATTTCCGCGCAGAAAGCATCGGGGACGGAGTATAGACAGTTCTTCGGCCCGAAAATAGTGACGACGGTCGGTGCCCCGTAGATGCCGCTCAATGAAATTCGTTTCATCTTGATGTTTTTTATTTGTTAGTACTTGTTCGGCAACCGCTCTTCAGTTGTCGTTCGCTGATACAAAAGTAAGATGTTATTTATTGTCTGTCAAGAAGTTACATTTATAGCCAATAGTGACCTTTTTCTCGGTTTTGTACGAAATCAGATAGTTACAGGGCGAAAAAGCCATGTTACCGTTGCCGTGTCTTTGATATTTATTATTTTAGCTTTCTCCGGGTATGCCCTGTTAGGAGTGGATGGTGCCTGTTCAGGATTGGGGATGTGGCATTATCGCATAGGACTGCTATCTTTGGTCCTGTTCAGTGGGCATATAATCAGGCGGATACCTGTCTTGCGAAAAAACACTAAAGGCAAACGAGTGTAAGAGATTGGCGATGATGTCTATGTAGGAAACCCGTGCAGGGCAATACGCAAACTCGAATGAATAAGATATTGAGCCTCACAACTATCGCGTTGTGGGGCTTTTTGTTTTACCTTTGCATCTGGACTGAAAATTAAAGGACAGAAGATTATGCGCCGGAAGAAATGACACGCATCGGCGCATTTTGAGATGGAAAGGCCCTTCAGGGCCGCACCGGAACGTCAGCGAGGTTTCCGTGAGGGAACCGAAGCAGCGCAGGTGCCGGCGGAGCTAAGCGGAGCCGCATGCCCCGACGGGGCTGTCACCGTCAGGAGACTGGGGGTGGACAGGCAGGATTTACGGAGGAAATCCTTAACGTCAGTATGACGAATTTCGGTCAAAGAATATAAAATATTGATTTTTATGACAATACTATTAAACATTAATTCGTTGAACTGACGTTAAATACCTTATAAGATGGAAAAACGATTGGTTACATTCCGGGACGGGCGGCAGGTCTGCCTGCTGGGACAAGGCACTTACCAGATGGGGCGCAGGCGCAGCGAGGAGATACAGGCCCTGCGCCGGGGAATCGACCTCGGACTGACACTGATAGACACCGCTGAAATGTACGGTACGGAAGACCTTGTTGGCGAAGCCGTGCGCGGTTGCCGGGACAAGGCGTTTATCGTCAGCAAAGTGCTGCCGGGCAATGCCAGCTATGATGGGACAAAACGTGCTTGCGAACAGAGCCTGCGGCGGCTCGGCACAGACTATATCGACCTCTATCTGCTGCATTGGATAGGCCGTTACCCGTTCTCCGAGACCGTCCGTGCCTTGGTGGAGTTACAGCGGAAAGGGAAAATCCGGCAATGGGGCATGAGCAACCTTGACGTGGACGACATGGAACATATCCTTTCCCTGCCGCACGGCACGGACTGCGCCGCCAACCAGGTGCTCTACAACCTTAAAGACCGTGGAATTGAATACGACCTTATTCCGTGGAGCAGACAGCATCATATACCCGTCATGGCCTACACGCCGCTGGGCGAAGGGCGTTTGCGTAACCACAATACACTGATAGAGATAGCCCGCAGACATAACGCCTCTCCCACATAGGTCATGCTGGCGTGGGTGATGCGCACTCAGGATGTCATCGCCATACCCAAGGCAAGCAGTATCGCCCATGTGGAGGAAAATGCCCGAAGTCTTGACATATCCCTGACGGAAGAAGACCTGCGCGACATCGACAAGGCGTTTCCGGCTCCCACACACAAGATACATCTGGCAGGGTGGTGATAGATATATCTTGTAAGCCATGCATATCACCGTTGCCACCTTGCCGGGCCTATTCAGCTGGGGCCATTTCTCAGGAAGAATGCAGTACCGCCAGCCGTTCCAATCGTTCTTTTTTGTAAATTTGCATGATTTGGACAGACTGATTAATGGCA
>CALVCB010000107.1 GCA_944325965.1 uncultured Bacteroidales bacterium | reverse complement strand
TTGCCTTCGTCATACAGCCTGCGGAAGAAATCAGAGGCTGTCTGTGCATGGACTTCGGAGGAAGTCCTGGAATATATATCGAAGTTTATGCCCAGCCCGGTGAAGGACTTCTTTATGATGGAGTGGTATCTGTCGACCACGTCCTGCGGGGTGCATCCCTCTTTCTTGGCCTTGATGGTGATAGGGACCCCGTGCTCGTCAGAGCCGCATATGAACAGGACATCATCCCCTCTCATCCTGAGATACCTGACATAAATGTCAGCCGGGACGTACACTCCCGCAAGGTGTCCGATATGTACCGGACCGTTGGCATACGGAAGGGCACAAGTGACCAATGTCCGTTTAAAGTGTTTGTTTTCCATATTCTTGTTCTTTTTTCAATTTTTTATCTTAGAAACTGTTTTAAATTTTTTCAAAAAATCTTTTATGACCGGCAGGTCTGTCATCTCGAGCGGAGTCGAGGGATCAGGCTCTTTACATCAGCAGATTTCCCAACTCCCTACGGTCGGTAGAAATGACAAGGATCCCGCCGGACTACCTTCCCATTTTATTGTTTATCATCAATTTGGCCCTATTCCAGAGAGTAATCTGATTTAGGATGGAGGTCTGTTCTTCTATATTGTCCCCGGCAAGGGCAAGCTCATCTGAAAGTACTTTCAGTTTTTGCTCGATGCGCTTGACCTGGTAGGCCATAACAGCCTTCGGCACAAAGATAACCAATTGGGTCTCGACTGATGTCAAAGAGTTGCGGTAATTCTCCACCGTTATCATATATTTCTCCACCAGTATGTCAGAAGCCACCATGGCAGTCTCCCTGTCCATGCTGTTCAGAAGCCGCTTCTGGATCTGCTCCTGTGTCAGCCCCTGGTCATACATAGTAAAATATTCATCGTAGACTTTCCTGTACGCCGCGTTGGCAAACTGCACGTCATCTTCTGCAAGGGCCCCGTCAATGAACTCGGCCACAGGCACATACTGCCCGTCTGCCTGATAGAACTCAGAGTCCCGGTCAAACTTTATCGGCATGTCCCCATGCTCAAGGATGAACCCGAGCAGCTCCTTCTCGCAAGGTGCGAGGAAAGCGTCATCGAGATGTATCCCCCCGTAGCTGTCCTGCCCGTCCCGGGCATCCTCGGGTGTCGCCGGCAGAGTGCCCTCCTGCGTACCGTCAAACCTGGCCATGCCCTCCGCCGGGCCGTCCGCATTCTCCTCAGCCCTCCGTCTCTGGTTCTCCCTCTGCTTCCGCTCGGAAAGAAGGACCTCCGCCCTGGTATGGTTTATCCTGTCAAACAGGATCTGCGACTCTATATTGAACTTCACACTGCAGGTCTCCACATATACAGAACGTGTCACTGCATCCGGGATCAGGGCGATGGTGTCCGCAATATCATTGATAAGCTCCGCCTTTTTCAGAGGGTCGTTCCCCGCCTCCCCGAGCAGGATATCGGACTTGAAGCCTATGAAATCCTGTTCATGCGTGCCTATAAAGTCCTTCACTTCCGCCAGGGTATGCTTATGGGAATACGAATCCGGGTCATCCCCGTCAGGGAGAAGGACCACCTTGACATTCATCCCTTCTTTCAGCACAAGCCCGATACCGCGCAGGGCGGCATGGATGCCGGCGGAATCCCCGTCATATATAATGGTGATATTCGAGGTGAACTTGCGTATCAGGCGTATCTGTTCCACCGTCAGGGATGTGCCGCTGGAAGCCACCACATTGGTGATACCGAGCTGATGCATCGAGATCACATCCAGGTAGCCCTCTACCAGATAGCACCTGTCCTGCCGGGAAATCTCATTCTTGGCGAAATATATCCCGTACAGGGAGCGGCTCTTTACGTAAATCTCCGTCTCGGGGGAATTGACATATTTCGCTACCGACTTGTCTGTCTTGAGCGTCCGTCCGCCGAAAGCTATCACCCTGCCGCTCACGGAATGTATAGGGAACATGACCCTGTCATAGAAACGGTCGAGCAGCCTGCCGTCATCCCTTTTGACGCAAAGGCCGGTATCTATGAGGAACTCTTCCTTATAGCCGGCATCCTTCGCGGCATCCGCCAGGACATGCCGGCCGGAAGGGGACCACCCGAGGCCGAACTTGTCTATGGTGGCGTCCTCAAGCTTCCTGGACTTGAAATACGCATAGCCGACTGCCCTTCCCTCCCCCGTCTTGAGGCAGTCCCTGAAAAAGCCTGCAGCGAATTCAGAAACCAGATGCAGGCTTTCGCTGCGCTGCCTCCGGGCGATCTCATCCGCGGACTCCTCCTTTTCAACGACTTCAATATTGTACCGCTTCGCCAGGTATTTCAGGGCCTCGACATAGGAAAGGCTCTCGTGCTCCATGACGAACCCGACGGCCGTACCGGACTTCCCGCAGCCGAAGCACTTGAAAATGCCTTTTGCCGGAGAGACATAGAACGATGGTGTCTTCTCGTTGTGGAACGGGCAGCATGCAATGAAATTCGCCCCCCTTCTCTTGAGGGAGACGAAATCGCCGACCACATCCACTATCTGCGCGGCGTCAAGGATCCTGTCTACTGTTTCTTTCGGAATCATCAGGGCTACCTGTCTTCCCCGACCTTCTCGTAATCCACATCCTTGACATCGTCCACAGGTGAATCCTGTTTCCGGGAAGGTCCGGCTTCAGATGCATTGAACCTTATCTCGTATTCCTTCATCGCCTTGCGCATCTTCCATGTGGAGATAAGCTCGGAAATCCCGTAGACCAGGAGCGATATCCCGGCCACCAGGGTAATGACACTGCCGAGCCCGAACGGATGGAACATCACAAGGGCGCCTCCGACAGCGCACAGCACCGGAAGTACAAAGGCAAAGGCCCCGACCGGCAATACACGGTTGGCACTGAGCAGGGCCGCAAGCTGGAACACGCCGAAAAACAGCAGCAGAAGCCCCAGAAGGAACATGACGATGCTCGCCACTTCAGCAGGGAACATGAATATGAGGGCACCGAGGACTATGTCCACTACAGTGTTCGTGACCATGAGCCCCAGCCCTCCGTTCTGTCTGTTTACAATGCCGAAAACCAGTGAGACCAGGCCCGAGGCAATCAGGAAGGCCGCCACGATCTTCACGATAATGATGAGGGAGGTCCCGGGGAAAGAGACCATAACGATTCCCAGCACGATGGCAATGACTGCCCTGAGCAGCCCGCTCATCCTGTTTCTGAAGCCGAAAGTTATCATTTACAGCGATTTTATAATTTGACTTGCGAAGTTAGCAATTATTCCTCAATTATTGCTACTTTCGCAATTCGTTATAAACCCAACCGCACATGAAGCCAGACATAGAAATTGCAAGAAGCGTAAAAATGAAAGAAATCGCCGACATTGCATCCGGGACAGGCATACCCCGGGACCGGATAGAGCAGTACGGCAAATACATGGCGAAAGTCCCCATGGAGCTCATTGATGAGGAAAAGGTGCGCAGGAGCAGGCTGATACTCGTCACCGCCATAACAGCCACCAAGACAGGAATCGGAAAGACCACGGCATCAATAGGTCTGGCCCTCGGGATGAACAAGATAGGGAAGAAAGCCGTCCTAGCACTCAGGGAACCGTCCCTGGGCCCATGCTTCGGGATGAAAGGAGGGGCTGCAGGAGGGGGATATGCCCAGGTGGTGCCGATGGAAAAGATCAACCTGCATTTCACTGGAGACTTCCACGCAATAACTTCCGCCCACAACATGATAGCCGCCCTGCTGGACAACTACCTGTACCAGCACCAGGCGGAAGGCTTCGCACTGAAGGAAGTGCTGTGGAAAAGGGTCCTGGACGTTAACGACCGTTCCCTCAGGCAGATAGTCACCGGGCTCGGGCCGCGCACCAACGGACTGGTCCAGGAGTCCGGCTTCGACATCACGCCGGCTTCGGAAATCATGGCTATACTTTGTCTGGCGGACAGCCTGGACGACCTCAGGCGCAGGATCGGTAACATACTTCTCGGGTACAGGTTCGACGGCTCGGCCTTCACGGTGAAGGACCTGGGAGTGGAAGGGGCTGTCACCGCCCTTCTGATGGACGCCCTGAACCCGAACCTGGTGCAGACGACTGAGGGCACGGCGGCATTCGTGCACGGGGGGCCTTTCGCCAACATCGCACACGGATGCAACTCCATAATGGCCACGAAGATGGCAATGACCTTCGGGGACTACGCCATCACGGAGGCAGGCTTCGGGGCCGACCTCGGGGCGGAGAAGTTCCTGAACATAAAATGCCGCAAGAGCGGGCTCCGGCCTGCGCTCACTCTGCTGGTGGCGTCCCTGCAGGGGCTCAAGATGCACGGGGAGGTGCCTCTTGAAAAGATAAAGGAGCCGTCACTTGAGGGCGTACGCAAAGGTTTCGCAAACCTGGACAGGCATATCGAAAACCTAAAGGGTTTCGGCCAGAGCGTGATGGTCTGCTTCAACAGATATGCAAGCGACACTCCGGAGGAGATAGATCTCGTCAGAAGGCACTGCGAAGAGGCCGGTGTCGCATTCGCTGTCAATGACGGGTATGCCCACGGCGGGGACGGGGCAGTGGACCTTGCCCGCAAAGTGGTGGAGACCATAGAGGGACACCCTTCCGGTCCGCTGGAATTCACATACAGCGACGGAGACAGCCTGAAAGAGAAGATAGAGAAAGTCGCCCGGGGCATATACCGGGCCGGGAATGTGATTTTCAGCAAGACGGCTTTGCGCAAGCTGGAATCGGCCGCGCAGATGGGCATGTCCGGATTCCCCGTATGCATAGCCAAGACCCAGTACTCCTTCTCGCAGGACCCTAAAGCCTACGGTGCACCGTCCGGGTTCGATTTCGAGATAAACGACATTGTGGTCAATGCGGGGGCGGAGATGGTTGTGGCCATCGCAGGGGACATCATCAGGATGCCGGGACTGCCGAAGCATCCGCAGGCCCTGGACATAGATGTTGAAAACGGATTCATCAACGGATTGAGCTAATGGGATTCTTCGACAACCACAACCACAGCCAGTTCTCTTTCGACGGGAAGAAGACCACAGTAGAGGAATCCGCGGCAGCCGCATTTGCAAAAGGGCTGGACGGGATATGCTTTACCGACCACTGCGACTTTTATGTCCCGCCGATGAAAGCGCAGTTCGAGCATCTGGTGCCGGAAGTGTTCGACGTAGAGTCCCAGCAGGCCGAAATAGACAGGGTCAATGCCGCCTCCTATGCGGCCCTGCCGGGCAACAGGCGGTTCAGGATACTAAAAGGCATAGAAATAGGACTGCAGAAGAAATGCAGGGAACAGATCAGGGAGCATCTCGGGAAATACAGATTCGACCAGGTCATAGCATCTGTCCACTATATCGACGGCACCGACCCGTTCTACGGAGGATATTACGAGGGCAAAGACTGGAAGGAAGCCTACGGGCACTATCTCGAGACCATCTATGAAGAGATGACATGGCTCGGGGACTTCGACATCGTGGGGCACTACGACTACGTGGCCAGATATGCGCCGTACCCGCAGGCAAGCATCTTCTACAGGGATTTCAGCGACATATTCGACGCCATGTTCAAATATCTCGCCCAGGAAGGGAAGGCCCTTGAAATCAA
>CALVCB010000106.1 GCA_944325965.1 uncultured Bacteroidales bacterium | reverse complement strand
TATCGTTTTCTCCGGTACATCAGGCCCGGATGCTGCGGATAGCCCAGGCCTATAAATAATTAATAATATTAAAACTTCAATGACATGGAAAGGACCGATGCCTTCACAAAAGAGACCAGGAGGATGCTGGAAGAGGAGATTCTCAAGTTCCCGGTCGAGAAAATGCAGGACCCTATGGGCGGATTTTACGGACACATGACCGATGACGGGAAAATTGACGAGACCGCTCCTAAGGAGGTTATTCTGAATGCGAGAATTCTTTGGACTTATGCTGCAGGATACAGAGTTCTGAAAAAGAAGGAATATCTTATGACTGCCACTAAGACAAAGGATTTTTTTGTGGAGCATTTCATCGACCACAAGTATGGCGGGGTGTACTGGTCCTTGAACCCTGACGGGACCCGGCTCGATACCGGGAAGCGTTTCCGTGCCCTGGGAGCCGCAATATACGGCCTGAGCGAATATGTGCTCGCTACCGGGGACGAGAGCGCGCTTTCGTATGCCGTAAACCTGTTCGAGACAACGGAGAAGGAAGGTTTCGACCGCGAGAAGGGACTTTACAGGGACATGGCGTCGCGCGACTGGGGCGAGGATGCGCCGCAGCTGAAAGACGAGACCTTCTGCACACACCTCAATATACTCGAAGGCTACACGAACCTTTACAAAGTATGGAACAGTGACAGGCTGCGCACCAGGATTATCGGTCTGCTCACCATCATGACGGACAAGATACTCTCCGCCCCGTGCGGATCCGGGGAGCGTTCATGCAGGAATGTGGTGGAGGCTTCGTGGCAGATGCTGAAGGCGGCTTTCGCCGTACGCGACATCTATGTCATCAACAAGGTGCGCCCTGTGGTGCAGGAACTCATGGCCGGGGCGGCCAAGGGAGACTGCGGCAGCAGGACATGCGAGAAGGCTGAAAAGATAATAGCCGACCTGTGGGTGTGGAAGTACCTGAATGACACCTGTGCCGCTGACAGGGCCCTCGAATGCTGGGATACCCTGAAGTCCGAGCCGCTTGACAAGAAATGCGGGAACTGCATGTTCAGGCTGGGACGCCTTTGTGTCGAGGTAGCTGATATGTTCTGACAATAGTTTAAGGTCATCCCGGGGCTGTCCCATGCCGGCGTATCCTGCCGGGAAAGGGCTGGCCCCGGGATGTGTCAAGTATAATCATTTGGTATTTTATGTTCGGAAAAGAAGTTTACAGAAGAAGAAGGGCCGGACTGCTCGGCAGGATGGCGGCGGAGCTGCCGTCGGGAAAGGCTGGAATCGCCATTTTCATAGGCAATACGGAAGCTCCGCAGAATTACAGGGGGAATGACTACAAGTTCAGGCAGGAGAGTTCGTTCCTTTATTACTGGGGAATTGACGAGCCAGGGTTTGCCGCACTGCTGGATCTTGACAGCGGCGAGGAGGTGCTGTATGGGGATGACGTGGAGATAGGTGACATCATCTGGATGGGGCCGCAGCCTTCTGTCGCATCGAAGGCGGCTGCCGTTGGAGTAGACAGGTCGGCCCCTTCCGCGGAGTTCGACCGCATGGTCTCCACTGCCCGTGCCCAGGGCCGCGAAATACATTTCCTGCCTGCTTCAAGGTATTACAATGTCCTAAAGACCAGTTCGCTGACCGGATGTCCCCCGGAGGATGTCCGCAAGGTGGCTTCTGTTTCCGACGGGGCTCCGCATGCTTCTCTGGAGTTTGTTAATGCGGTGATTGCCATGCGCCTGGTCAAGGAGGAGTGCGAGATAGAGGAGATAGACAAGGCCTGTGAGATAGGGTATCTCATGCATACTGAAGCCCGCCGCGGCTGCAAAGCAGGAGTGCGCGAACAGGAGATTGTCGGCAGGATGGAGGGCGTGACCATATCGAAGGGATGGGGCGTTTCGTTCACCACGATACTTTCACAGCACGGGGAGACCCTGCACAACCACAGGCACGACGGGATCATCACCCCGGGGAAGCTCCTGCTCATAGATGCAGGTGCCGAGAGCAATACACACTATGCGTCGGATTTCACCCGTACTGTCCCGTGCAGCGGGAAGTTCTCCCCCAGGCAGCGTGATGTCTATGATATAGTGGTGGCCTGCAACGACCTTGCATACGGGCTTGCAAGACCGGGCGTGACATACCGTGAAGTGCATCTGGCTGTCGCGGCGAGGATGCTCGAGGGGCTGAAGTCCCTTGATCTGGTACGTGGTGATGTGCAGGATATGGTAGCGGAGGGGATTGCCGGGATGTTCATGCCTCACGGCTTGGGCCACAATATGGGTATTGACGTCCACGACATGGAGGACCTCGGCGAGGACCTCGTAGGGTATGATCCGGGACAGACACGCTCCCCGCAGCTCGGACTGGGGTCTCTGCGCATGGCACGCAAGCTTGTGCCCGGGCATGTCATCACCGACGAGCCGGGCATCTATTTTATCCCGGCCCTCATAGCCAAATGGAAAGCCGAGGGCATCGGCAAGGGTTTCATCAACTATCAGAAACTTGAAGCGGAATATCTTGATTTCGGCGGAATCCGCCTCGAGGATGACCTTCTGATTACTAAGGAAGGATGCCGCAGGCTCGGGCCTCACAGGCTTCCTATATACCCGGATGAAGTGGAGGCCGCAATGGCGTCAGAATGACCCCGCTTTGTATATTTCAAGCCAATGGATGTTCTTATAGCGATACTTGCAGTCCTTGCCGGGGTGATAGGGATCCTCGGCAGCGTACTGCCTGCACTTCCCGGCCCTCCTCTGACGTGGGTCGGGATGCTTCTGCTCTATCTTTGGGGCGGCACTGACGGGGCTGGTGAGCATATGTCTCTTACCCTGCTCCTGGTGATGCTGGGCGTCACTGTGGCGGTGAGCATAATCGACTATGTGGTCCCGCTCTACTTTACCAAGCTCACCGGGGGCACCAAGGCCGCAGAGCGCGGTGCGATGGCGGGGCTGGTATTCGGCCTGTTCGTGGTCCCTCCTGTAGGGATGATACTCGGGTCCTTCCTGGGAGCCTTCCTTGCAGAGCTCTACTATGCACGCAAGTCCACCGGAGCGGCTCTCAAATCCGCCTTCGGCTCTTTCCTGGGTTTCCTGGCAGGCACCGGGCTCAAGCTCATAGCCTGCGGGGTGATGATGTATTATATCATAGTTTATATATAAAAAGATAGAGCGTCCGCGATTCCCATCGTAGACGCTCCGCAATTCTAACCTAAAACTTAACCTATGAAAAAACTATTCACGGAAAAGTATTGCAACTCCTGTGCCAAAAACAGAAAAAATCAGTTTAAAACAGCATCAGAAGCGTTTTTTCTCTGTTTTCAGTTAATTTCAGTATCATTCTGGCTACCTTTCCATGGATGTCCTGCAGCAGAGAGGGCTGCAAGAGTGGACGGGTCAGGACGGATGGATATGATGTGTATGTCCTTTACCGGCCTGTCACGTCCGTCCGTTTCTACAGCGGCAATACTGTCTATAACCTCAAATCCTGAGATGGTCTCGCCGAATACGGTGTACTGTCCGTCCAGCTGTGCGCAGGTGTTTGCATCCTGTACTATATAGAACTGGGAGCCGGATGACTCCTTTTTCGGGTTGGCGGCATCTCCGCGCCTGGCTGCAGCGAGGGCCCCTTTCTTGTGGGTGAACTCCGGCAGTATTTCGGCAGGGATTGTGTATCCCGGTCCTCCGGTGCCGTATCTGGCTGACTGTGAAGGGTCTTTTGTGAGAGGGTCCCCTGTCTGGATCATGAACCCGTTGATGACCCTGTGGAAAAGGAGGCCGTCATAGTAGCCTTCTGATGCGAGCTTCAGGAAATTGTCCCTGTGGAGAGGGGTCTGTTTGTAGAGTTTGACTTTGATGGTCCCGAGATCGGTCTTGATGTCGAGGACCGGCTCCTCGGAGAGTTCGGATACGTCGAATGCCATTGTCTTTTCTTTTTCTTTGTCCTGTTTCTGCCCGGAATTTCCGCAGGCCGGGGCCATTGCGATTATTCCTATGGCGCACATAAGTTTAACGAATGTGTGTTTCATATATTTATTGCAGTTGATTTTTATAGGAATCCGTTTTCAACAATATCAGATGCACCTGATGCGGAGATTGTTGCATCGGGTGCCGGTTCTTTATTGCAGGGATTAGGGAGAAGCTGTTTTGAAATTTCTTATTTTTGCGCCCGTTATGGCAAATCCGTTGAAACAGCTGGCGGGGGATACCGCCATTTACGGGCTCAGCACTATACTGGCCCGTATCATAAACTTCCTGTTCGTGCCGTTCTATACGCGGCTCCTTACGACAGAAAGCTATGGGGTGGTCACTGAGTTCATGGCGTATATCGCTGTCCTGCAGGTGATTCTGGTCCTCGGTCTGGAGACCGGGTGCTTCCGTTTTGCTAATAAGGAGGGGGTGAACCCGGATTCGGTGTACTCGAATGCGCTAGTCGCCGTTTTCGGGGTCGGCGGGGCTTTTTTTGCGGCGATGATTGCTTTCGCCGGGCCTATAGCCTGTGCACTCGGGTACAGCGGGAATGAGAACTGCATCATCTATATGGGAGGAATCCTGTTCATAGACAGTGTCACGGCAATTCTGTTCGCGAGGTTGCGTCAGGAGCGCAAGGCCCTGAAGTTCGCTGTGTTCAAGACCATAAAGATACTTACCGAGACAGCCGCCAACCTGGTGCTTTTCTTTTGGTTCCCGGCATATTGCCTCAGGGCGGCCGGAGCTGTGGGGAAGGAGGTTGCGGAGCTGACGAGAGGCGATGTCTGGATGCTGCACCTGGTGTCTGCCACGCCGGATTTCAGCTATGTAATTTTTGCCATCCTGATAAGCTGTGTGGTCTGCGCCCTGCTTTTCCTGCCGTCGTTCCTGCGTTTTACATTTTCATTCGACAGGAGGCTGCTGCGCCAGATGCTGGCCTATTCGCTGCCTCTTATGGTGGCGGGGCTGCCGGGAGTGGCGAATGATTTTCTCGACAGGTACCTGTTCCGGTATTTCGATACCGGGGCGGAGAACTGGCGCTCAAGCCTGGGTATCTACCAGGCGGCGGTGAAGCTGTCTGTCATCATGTCTCTTTTCATACAGATGTTCCGGTTCGCTGCAGAGCCGTTCTTCTTCCAGAGGGCAAGGGACAAGGATGTGAAGGTCCTGTATGCCAAGGTGATGGAGTATTTCGTGGCGTTCTGCGGGCTGATTTTCCTTGGGGTGATACTGTATATAGATGTCATTTCCCTGGTCCTGGGCCGGGATTTCCGTGCGGGGGTGGGGATAGTCCCGGTAATGCTGCTCGCGTACATGTTCCTGGGCATGCTGTTCAACGTGTCTATCTGGTACAAGCTGTCCGGGAAGACAGGCTATGCTATCTATATCACTCTTTCCGGGCTGGCCGTGACCGCGGCCGTGAACATAATATTCATGCCGGCCTATTCCTACTGGGCGTCGGCCGCCGGCCATCTGGCGAGCTATGCCGTAATGCTGCTCATCTGCACACTGCTCGGACGGAAGCACTACCCTGTACCGTACCGCTGGGGGAAGATACTTGGCTTTTTTGTGCTGATGGGTGTGGTCTACGTGGCCTCCCTGCTGCTGGACCGCTCGTTCTTCAGCGGTGATGCAATGGCGGCAGGAGACTGGGGCTTTCTCTCCGCCAAACTCCTGCTGCATACTGTACTTATTATCTTCTACGCGGCTGCCTCATGGGTGCTGCTGCGCAGGAGGGGGTAGTCATATTTTACATTAATGTCCCAATAATCAGCAGTCTGCGGATAACCCATGCGGCCAGTACGAGAAGGGAGACTATCCATAGTATGAAGATTATTGTCCCGGGACGCCAGCGCGGAGAGTGCAGGTTGAAGGTCAGCAGTACACCGTTGTATATCAGCCATACAGCGAAAAGTCCAATCACCGCTACACACAGCCACCAGAATTCCTCACGCAAGAAAAACTGAGAGAAAAATATCTGTTCCTCGTCGTAATGCCCGAGATGTCCGAGATCCAGCTCCTTCTCTATCAGGTTTCGAACCAGGTCATATGCCGTACATCCTATGAGATTTGCTATGCCGGTGGTTATCAATATTATACCTACTATGATGCTTATCACTCTTCCGGCTGTGTGCAGTGCTGGGGATGTCCTGGCCTCGTTTATGGCCTCCCTGACAGGCAGTTTTTCGAACTTCTGCGTAAACTGCTTCAGATCTATCGGCTCACCCCTCATGCGGCATTTCTCCTCTACAGTCTTTGCCGGTGGTATAATAATCCACATCAGGGCATATGCTGCCATCGCTACGGGCGACAATACCGCCATGGCCACGGCAAATCCGTCATAATGGTCTGAGGCAATGAGACATGACAGCAGGTATATCCCTGCGAACAGAAGACGTACAAGTACGGTGTCAATCCTGAAATATGCGGCGATGCCGCTGCATACCCCTCCGAGTATCCTGTTGTCCGTGTCCCTGTACAGGCGTTTCGGCCCGTCGGGACGGGCGTATCTGCGCTCCTGCCTGCGGCTGCATCCGTCCTGCATCCCCGCCCCGGCCTGTTCTTCGCCGGCAAGTTCGGCGGGGCTTCCGATGCGCATGATCACATCGTCTACCATGGCGTAGCTTACGACACTGTTCTTCCCTCCTTTTTCGATGAAAAGCTCCGCTATGCGCTGCTCAATGTCGCTCATGATTTCCGTGGCGTAGGAATTCTTCTCATATGTGCTCCTGACGTCCTCGATGTATCCGTTAAGTCTTTCATAGGCATCTCTTTCAAGTGTGAACGGGAAGCCTCCGACGCTTACTTTTTCTGTCTGTTTCATGGTTGCACAGGCTGGTTTTTAAAAGTTGCTGGTGTCTCCGGCGGGAGGGAGCAGGGAGGCGTTCCGTATCGATTCTACGGATTTCACGAGCTCCTGCCATGTGGCATCCAGTTCCGAGAGCTGCTCCCGTCCCTTGTCTGTGATCATATAGTATTTGCGTGGAGGACCCTGCGGTGATTCCTCCCACCGGTAGCTGAGCATTCCGAGGTTCTTCAGCCTGATCAGGAGAGGATAGAGCGTCCCTTCCACCACTATTATATCCACGTCCTTGAGCTTCTGTATGATAGATGATGCGTATTCATCGCCGGAGCGCAGAACCAGCAGGATGCTGTATTCCAGTACGCCCCTCCGCATCTGGGTGCGGCTGTTCTCTACTATAGTATTTGTCTCCATGTCTTCTGCGGTTTTATTTTCTTTTGGACTCTGAAAATCTGCGGATGTTCTCTGCCGTGGCGGGAATTCCCCTCATTTCGCATTTCTCTGCAGCGGTACGGGCTGCGGGGGCTATTATCCACAGTACTATGTATATCCAGAAGCCGGCCGTACCGAACAGAAGCGCTATGACGAACAGGACGCGGACCAGGACCACATCAACATTGAAATAGAGTGAGATGCCGGAGCACACCCCGCCCAGCATATTGCTGTCCAGGTCCCTGTATAGCCTCCTCGGGGCACGGGTATCCGCCTGTACTTCTTCTGCCTGTGCGCCTCCCGGGATGCCGTCTGACTGCCAGTCGGGCATGCCGAGCTGGGAAATCACGTCACGGACAATCACTATGTCGACCACTTCCCTCCCGTTGAGTTTTTCCCTGAACAGGTCGGCGATCCTCATCTCAAGTTCGTCCATGACTTCGGCCCTGCCGGCAACGCCTACCCCGGCCTTGAAGCTGTCAAGATATGAAGACAATGCATTGTACGCATCCTCATCCAAAATAAAACTACGACTTCCGATAGCTACGTTTACTGTCTTTTTCATTTTTTATGTATTTATGGTTTAATCATTTATGTCCCTTTACCGGATTCGTCCGGCCCTGCATCCCAGTCCAGGAGCTGCTGCCGGTCTTCCGATAATCCGTATATTAGACTGTGCAAGGTTCTCGTGTGTTGCAAATATATGCAAAAATTTTAATACCTTGTATAACAAAGTACCGAAAAATCAAAACAGCCCCCGATACTATTAAAAGTAAATTCGTCGAACTGACGTTAAAACATTATTCATCGTACAGACGTTAAAATAATTATATTTGCCGACAGGACATAATCAGATAGGATCTTTCTTATGGAAAATATACATTCTGCGAGAATTCAGGCCGTCCGCCGGATGATGGAGCGGAACGGGTGGGATGCCGTGGTGGTCTCAGGTTCGGACCCGCACGGGAGTGAATATCCTGCACCGAGATGGAAACAGGTGGAGTGGCTGTCGGGATTCACAGGAGAGGCCGGGGATATGGTCATTACGATGGACCATGCCGGGCTCTGGACGGATTCCAGGTATTTCATCCAGGCTGCATCCCAGCTGGAGGGCAGCGGCATAGCCCTGCACAAGACTCGTGTCCCGGGGGCCGTCAGCCTTTCTGACTGGGTGGCGGCACATGCGGATACAGTGGCGCTTGACGGGTTGAGCCAGAGCATTGCGCAAGTGCGCGGGATAAGGGAGGCGCTTGCCCTGTCGCATCAGGAGCGGGATTTCCGTATCGTAGATGTCCCTGACATGCTCGACAGGGTGTGGGAGGACAGGCCGTGGATACCGCACAGCCCCGTCATTACCCTTGATGTGCAGGACGTAGGGGAGTCAAGGCTCGGCAAGCTGGTAAGGCTCAGGAAGTTCCTTATGGCGGAAGGCTACGACGCCATCCTGCTCTCAGCCCTGGACGATATAGCCTGGGTGCTGAATGTAAGGGGCAGCGACATAGAATACAATCCTGTGGTCATGTCATACCTTTTAGTGACACTTGATGATGCAGTATGGTTTGCCGGCAAGGGAAACATTGCGGCCATGGATGCTGATACGGAGGACAGTTTCAACGAGCTGAGGGCAGACGGGGTGGAGATAACGGACTATGACGGCCTGGCTGTCTATATCGGCGGCCGCGAAGAGGGTTTTTCCGTATATGTGGACGCCGGAGCCTTGAACTACAGTACGTACACGATGCTGGTAAATGTTCTGGGAAAAGGATGTGTCACCGCCGGTTCGTCCCCTGTATCTCTTTATAAATCAGTAAAGAATGATGTCGAAATAGCAAATCTCAGGGATGCGTATATCGAAGACGGTCTTGCCATCGAGCAGTTCCTGTACTGGCTTGAAAAGGCGGTCGGGGCCGGGGAGGAAGTCACAGAGTGGGACGCGTCTGTAAAGCTGACGTGGTTCCGTTCGCGGATACCGGGCTACCGGGGAGACAGTTTCGCGAACATCTCCGCCTACGGGCCGAATGCCGCACTTCCCCATTATACCACCTCTCCGTCAGGTTCATCTGTGATCCGTCCTGAGGGCCTGTACCTGACGGATTCCGGGGGACAGTACATTTTCGGCACCACGGACATCACCAGGACTGTCCCTATGGGGGAATGCACACCTCTGGAAAAGGAGGACTATACCCTGGTGCTCAAGGGGATGATCTCCCTTGCCATGGCCGTTTTCCCGGAAGGGACGGCCGGTTGCCAGATAGATGTGCTGGCAAGGAACGCCCTGTGGGGCAGCAAGCGCAATTACGGCCACGGAACAGGCCACGGCGTAGGATTTTATCTCTGCGTGCATGAAGGCCCGCAGGACATAAGGCAGAATTTCAACCCCCAGCCCTTGCTTCCAGGGATGGTGACATCCGACGAGCCGGGCATATACCGCGAAGGTATGCATGGGGTAAGGCACGAGAACATCCTTCTGTGCCGTCGGGCCGGGACGAACGAGTTTGGCGTATGGCTTGGTTTCGAAACGCTTACATGCTGCCATATAGACACTTCAGCCATTGTCCCGGAACTGCTCTCATCCGAGGAGACGGAGTGGCTGAACCGTTACAATTCATCTGTGTATGAACGGCTTTCAGCCAGGCTGCCTGTTGAGGTGGCGGCCTGGCTGAAAGAAAAGACTGAGCCTGTCCGGCTGTAGCCTGCCGTGTTGTCGGCAGTTTCCTGGCATTACAGATTACCTGCAAGATACTGGTCGTATGCCGACATGTCCACCAGGCCGTGTCCGGAGAGGTTGAACAGAATGACCTTGCTTTCCCCGGCTTCCCTGCATTTCAGGGCTTCGCGGACAGTTGCCGCGATGGCGTGGCAGGATTCCGGCGCAGGGATTATCCCCTCGTTCCGGGCAAACAGGACGCCGGCCTGGAACGACTCGTGCTGTCCTATGTCCACTGCCTCCATGTACCCGTCTTTCAGCAGCTGAGAGACTATGACCCCTGCCCCGTGGTACCTCAGGCCTCCGGCATGAATGTTCGCCGGGGTGAAATCATGACCGAGCGTGTACATAGGAAGAAGCGGGGTATAGCCGGCCTCGTCCCCGAAGTCATACTCGAATTTCCCGTGCGTCAGCTTTGGACAGGATTCCGGCTCTGCCGCGATGAACCTGGTCCTGCGCTCCCCGGAGAAGACATGGCGCATGAAAGGGAAGGAAATGCCGCCGAAATTTGACCCTCCTCCGAAGCAGGCTATTATCATATCGGGGTATTCTCCGGCCATTTCCATCTGCATCTCGGCCTCCAGTCCTATGACGGTCTGGTGCAGGGCCACATGGTTCATTACGGAGCCGAGGGTGTATTTGCAGTCGGGTGTCATCCTTGCCAGCTCCACCGCCTCTGAAATCGCCGTGCCGAGCGACCCCTGGTGATTCGGCGTGCGGGTGAGTATGTCCTTTCCCGCCCTTGTGGACATGGACGGTGACGGTGTCACCTGGGCTCCGAACACCTGCATCATGCTCCGCCTGTACGGCTTCTGCTCATAGCTTATCTTCACCTGGTAGACCGCCGCCTCCAGTCCGAAGAGCCTTGCGGCATACGAAAGAGCCGTACCCCACTGCCCGGCACCTGTCTCGGTAGTGACATTCTTCACGCCCTCCTTCTTGCAGTAATATGCCTGCGCAAGGGCAGAATTCAGCTTGTGTGACCCCACCGGGCTTACACTCTCGTTCTTGAAATATATGTGTGCAGGGGTGTCCAGCGCTTTTTCGAGCCCGTATGCCCGTACCAGCGGAGTGGACCTGTAGTATCTGTACTGCTCAAGGACTTCTTCAGGGATGTCAAACCATCGGCGTCCGGTGTCGAGCTCCTGCCTGCAGAGCTCTTTTGCAAAAATGGGATAAAGTTCTTCTTCCTTTACCGGCTGCCTTGTGGCCGGATTCAGCATCGGCATGGGTTTTACAGGCATGTCCGCCTGGATGTTGTACCACTGCCTGGGAATCTGGTCTTCCCTCAGAAAAAACCTTTTCTGTTTCATGATGGTTTGATTTTGCTCCTGGTTTTCCAGGGAAAGTTGATAAAAAGGTTATTGGATAATTATAAAAAAAGCGGGCCGCCGTTTCCGGCAGCCCGCAGGTTTCTTTGTTTTCTGCTTTATCAGCAGGCCTCGAGGCATGAATTGATTGCCACTGTAGTGAAGCCCAGGAATATGATAGTTGCAAAAATATAAGCCAGAACCTTGAGTCTGCCGAGCCAGATCTTGTTGTCCCATCCGATGGTCTGGAACGCGCTCCAGAAGCCGTGGGTGAGGTGGAACCACAATGCCCCGAACCAGACAATGTATATAACTACATTGTACCAGTGTCCGAAAGTGGATGTGAGAAGGAAATAAGGGTCTTCGGCATGGTTGCCCATCCATTCCTGGAGCTGCATGTCAGACCAGAAGTGGGTGAGGTGGAAAGCTATGATTCCGAGTATGATGATCCCGAGTACGATCATGTTCTTCGATGCCCAGGAATCAGTCTTTGCCTTGCTTGCTACGGCATAGCGGCTGTATCCGCCGCGTGCCTTAAGGTTGCTGAAGGTCAGGATAAGTGCATAGATGATGTGGATAATGAACCCGAAGGCAAGAACAGGGACCATTATAGTCACTATCGGCAGTGACATGAATTCGCATCCCGCAGCAAAAAGCCCGTCCGGTGATCCGAATGTGCCATTGACAGAGTCAATCACTGAGAACAGATTGATGGTCATGTGCAGTAAGAGGAAGATAATGAGGAATAGTCCGCTGATGCTCATTATGAGCTTCTTGCCGATTGAAGATGTGAAAATGTTCGCCATATCTTATCTGTAGTTTATTATCATAACGCAAAACACCGTGCAAATATATACTCTTTCTTGCAAGTTTCATAATAATTCGATACTTTTGTTTCGATAAAATCACAAGGAAAATAAAAGTATCAGCCTGAAATATTCCGGGAATGGGACAGTACAGAAGAGTTTTGCTCAAGCTCAGCGGGGAAAGTCTGGGCGGGCCTTCGGGCAAGGGGATAAGTGAAGATGTCCTCGCTGCTTATGCTCAAGAGATTGCGCAGGCCGTCAGAGGTGGCCTGCAGGTGTCTATAGTAATCGGCGGGGGAAATATTTTCAGAGGCCTTTCCGGGGTCGGCAAGGGTTTCGACCGCGTGGGAGGGGACAGGATGGGCATGCTTGCCACTGTCATAAACTCCCTGGGGCTTTCGATGGCCATCAGGTCCGAAGGAATACCTGCAGAGGTGTTTACCGCTACTCCTATGATGCCTGTGGCAAGATATTACATGAGGGATGACGCCGTGTCCGTGATGGAGAAAGGCGGGGTGGCGCTTCTTGCAGGGGGTACCGGCAACCCGTTCTTCACCACCGATTCCGGGGCGGCCCTCAGGGCTCTTGAGATAGGTGCGGACGCTCTTCTGAAGGGCACGAGAGTGGACGGCGTTTATACGGCGGACCCGGAGAAGGACCCGACGGCGGTCAAGTATGACGAGCTCACATTCGACAAGGCGATGGAGGACCATCTGAAGGTCATGGACCAGACTGCCTTCGCCCTGTGCCGTGAAGGGAATATGCCTATAATAGTATTTGACATGAACTGCAAGGGAAACCTGCTCCGCCTGCTCAAAGGGGAGAAAGTGGGGACTCTCGTCCATGTGTAGGAAGAACAGTAAACAATATAACATATTATTTATATCATGATCGACAAAGCAAAAGAAATCCTTGACGGCGCAAAAGCCAAGATGGGAGATTCAGTCAAATTCCTTGAAGAGGACCTGAAGACATATCGTGCCGGAAAAGCCAATCCGCTTGTATTCAACAATATAATGGTAGACTATTATGGCACTGAGACCCCGGTCCCTCAGGTGGCTTCTGTCACAACGCCTGACGCCAAGACCATCCTTATCCAGCCATGGGAGAAGAAGATGATCCCTGTCATAGAGAAAGCCATAATGGACGCCAACATCGGCCTCACCCCGCAGAACAACGGAGAACATATCCGCTGTGCCGTACCCCCTCTTACAGAGGAAAGGAGGAAGGAGCTCATTAAGAAGGTGAAGACAGCCGGGGAGAATGCCAAGATCGTGATAAGGAATGCACGCAGGGACGCAATAGACGCCTTGAAAAAAGCCCAGAAGGAGGGACTTCCAGAGGATGTGCAGAAGGATTACGAGCAGAATGTACAGAAAGAGACGGACGCTTATGTAAAGAAAGTGGACGAGCTCTGCGCTGCGAAAGAGAAAGACATCATGACAGTCTGACCTGGACTCCGCCCCGGCTCTCTGCCGAGGCTTGTCACCAAGGCGGGGACGACAGGCAGGAGGGCTGATTCCGATAAATTTTTGTTAAGCGATAGGAGCAAAAGAAATTTTTATTAGATTTGCTGTCACTATGATGGATTTTCGATTTAACGCTTTCGGTTTTTATTATTTCTATTACCCAGTAAGGTGATGGACCGGAAGTCGCGTATCGTATAATGAGGTTTTATGGGCTGTCCGGTTTTCCGGGCAGCCCGTTTTTCTTTGCATCCTGACAGGTAATCTGCGGCGTTGCCTTCGGGATTCAGACTTCGGTCATTTACGGAAGTAAACTCCCTTGTCTTCACCCTTGGCGCCTTGCATCTTATTTGACCAGATGCACAGAATGGGGGGATGGGGGTGGCGCCCCTTAACAAGGGGCTGTCACCGCAGGTGACTGGGGGTGAACAGACAAGAATTGTCATTTCGACCGAACAAAGTGAGTGGAGAAATCTGTAGAAGGAATAGACAGATCCCTCGGCTCCGCTCGGGATGACAAAAGGACACCCGGGATGACAGGGATTCCGGTCATAAATGATAAAATATTGATTTTTATATAAGATTGTTAAACATTAATTTGTCGAACTGATATTGAATCCGATGGAAAGAAAGAAGAGAGTCGCTATCCAGGGGTATTCGGGCTGCTTCCACGAGCAGGCCGCAAGGC
>CALVCB010000105.1 GCA_944325965.1 uncultured Bacteroidales bacterium | reverse complement strand
ACGACAGCCAACAGGTTCATGATAAAACGATTTTTCTTCATATAGCAGTATTTAGTTATTAGGTCAATGAGTATTTTTCCGGCAAATATAATGTTTTTTATCTCACGGCTTTCTTCTATTAATTTAAGGGCCAACATGTCCGGAATACAATATTTTATTTTTTGATACCAGATTTTATTCAAAATTTATTTTAATTTCAATTACGGTTACAATTCCGAAGCATTTACGTAAAATATGTTTATACACATAATTTTATTAAAAACCCGGTACGGGACACCTGGTTTTTCTTTTCCGCTTCCCTTGCCGGCATGATTAAAATTTCATACATTTATAAATTTTAATTCTAAAAAGCACATTACATGGAATCCATTCAGAAAAACGGGGAAAAGGTGGCCCTCGCCCTCTCGAGCGGAGGGCCGAGAGGATTTGCATACATAGGGGCCATAGAAGAGCTCGAAAGCAGGGGCTATGAGATAACATCGATAGCCGGCACATCCATAGGTTCGCTCGTGGGAGGCATATATGCTGCAGGCCGGCTCCGGGAAGTAAAGCACTGGCTTTTCTCCCTGGACGCATGGAAAGTGTTCTCCCTGATGGACATATCCATCAGCATGAACCATCTCGTAAAGGGAGACAAGATAATCGATGCCCTTAAAGAGATAGTGCCCGACGTGAACATCGAGGACCTGGACATCCCGTTCAGGGCCGTTGCCACCGATTTCTATACCGGGGAAGAGGTGATTTTCGACAGAGGGAAGCTTTTCCAGGCCATCCGCGCATCAATATCCATCCCTTCGCTCTTCAGGCCGGTCAAGGCAGGCACACGCACGCTTATCGACGGGGGAATCGCCAACACCATGCCGCTGAACAGGGTGCCGAGAACCCCGGGTGACATCCTCATAGGGTTCGATGTCAATGATGTGGACGTGGACAAGGTCAGGGCAATAATACTTGAAGATGCCGAAGCGGAAGCCAGGAAGGAGCAGGAGGACAAGGAGCGCAGCGAAAAGACACGGGCCGTCATACATGCGGTCAGGCACAACGACACGATGACAATACTGGAGAAGCTCCGGCTTGCCAGGATGCAGGGGCAGGAGGTTGTCAGGCATGTCTTCGAGAGCGAGGAAAAGCAGCCTGAACTATTCAGCGAGGAGTCCAACTATTATAAGGTACTGGGCCGCACATTCAGCCTGATGAACCACACGATAGCGAAAATGGGCATAGCGCTGACCCCTCCGGACATACTTGTGAGCATGCCTTTCGACGAATTCGGGGCCATAGCGGACTACGCCAGGGCGGAAGAGATATCAGAAAGGGGACGCCAGCTCATGAGGGAAGCCCTCGACAGGTATGAGGAGGTGAAGGGGCAAATGGCCCCGGGCCAATGACGGGGGCCGGAGCCGATACCTTTTCTACACAATCTTTTACCATAATTACCGATAATGACATGACAGCTGCCTGTGCCGTCTGGCAATATTTTTGATGTCCTCCTGCCGCCAATTAAAAGGAAAGGACCATGAAAAACATTGACGAACTTGCACTTGATTATCACAGCTGTTTCCCCGCTGGCAAAATCGGGATAGTCCCCACCAAACCCACCGGTACACAGGACGACCTGTCACTGGCATACACCCCTGGCGTTGCAGCGCCGTCACTGGCCATAGCAGACAACCCGGAGTCTTCCTATAGCTACACCGGCAAAGGCAACCTGGTGGCAGTAATCTCAAACGGTACGGCAGTCCTCGGGCTAGGCAATATCGGTGCCCCTGCCGCAAAACCTGTAATGGAGGGCAAGGCACTCCTTTTCAAGATATTAGGAGGAGTCGACGCTTTCGACATCGAGGTAGACACCACGGATGTAGACAAATTCATAGAGACCGTGAAGAACATCTCCGTAACTTTCGGGGGCATCAACCTTGAGGACATCAAGGCCCCGGAGTGCTTCGAGATAGAAAAGCGCCTGGCAGAGGAGCTTGACATCCCTGTGATGCATGACGACCAGCACGGCACGGCCATCATCACCACGGCGGCACTCCTCAATGCCCTGGAAATCGCCGGGAAACGTCCTGAAGACATCAAAATAGTGGTGAACGGGGCCGGTGCGGCCGCCATAGCATGCACAAGCCTTTATATTAAATTGGGTGTGCGTCCCGAGAACATCGTGATGTGCGACAGCAAGGGGGTTGTCCGCTCCGACAGGACGGACCTCAACCCGCAGAAGCGCAGGTTCGCGACCGCCAGGGACCTGAAGACCCTCGGGGACGCGATTGAAGGGGCGGACGTTTTCACCGGATTCTCCAAGGCAGGGGTACTGAGCAAAGAGATGGTAAGCCGCATGGCGGACCACCCTGTCATAATGGCCCTCGCGAACCCTTATCCAGAGATCAGCTATGAGGACGCCAGGGAAGCCCGTCCGGATGCCCTTATCGCCACCGGAAGGAGCGACTACCCCAACCAGGTGAACAATGTAATCGGCTTCCCGTACATTTTCAGGGGAGCGCTCGACACCAGGGCGACAGCCATCAATGACCAGATGAAGCTCGCTGCGGCCCGCGCAATCGCCGGCCTGGCAAAGGAGCCTGTACCGGAATATGTGCTCAAGGCATACAATGTGGAGAGCCTGTCATTCGGTCCCGACTACATGATACCAAAGGCCCTCGACAGGAGGCTCCTCTATGTGGTATCGTCCGCAGTCGCGAAGGCCGCGATGGAGTCCGGGGTGGCACGCCGCCCTGTGACTGACTGGGACAAGTACAGGGAACACCTGTCCGGGATGGTGAAATAAACTGAAGTAGTCCGAATCATATCTGGATTACACCGGCTTTCCTGTGGTTCAGGAGAAGCTTCCCTTACAGGCGCGTATCCTTGCTAAATATCCTTTTGTGCAGTATTTTTGCCGGCTGAAGCCAAAGAGGCGAAAGGGCAAGAAAATGACACCATCAAACTATGAAGAACGGCTCGGGACCGACAGGATGCTTCCGCTTGTGCTGAGGATGGCACTCCCGGCTGTGGCCGCGCAGATCGTGAACCTGCTCTACAACATCGTCGACCGCATATACATCGGACATATACCCGGGATAGGCACGGACGCCCTGGCCGGGGTCGGGGTGACGAGCTCCATCATAATACTCGTATCGGCGTTTTCCGCAATTGTCAGCGGAGGCGGGGCCCCTCTCGCCGCCATCGCCCTCGGGCAGGGGGACAGGGTAAAGGCCGGGCGCATACTCGGCAACGGGTTCCTCATGCTGCTGGTCTTCACCGTGGCCATATCGGCCGTGTGCTACATCTTCATGGAGCCGGTACTGCTGTTCACAGGGGCCTCGGAGAACACTATAGGCTATGCGGTCGACTACCTCTCGATATACCTGACAGGGACTGTATTCGTGCAGGTATCGGTAGGCCTGAACACTTTCATCAATACGCAGGGACGCCCGGGAGTGGCCATGCTCTCTACACTTATCGGGGCAGGTCTGAACATCATACTGGACCCGGTATTCATATTCGGGATGGATATGGGCGTGAAAGGAGCCGCGGTAGCCACAGTCATCTCACAGGCGTGCAGCGCCATGTGGGTACTGGGGTTCCTGTTCTCGAAAAAAGCCACACTCAACCTCTCCGGCAGATACATGAGGCCGGACCGCAGAATCATACTTTCAGTCCTCGGACTGGGAATATCGCCTTTCATCATGGCAAGCACGGAAAGCCTCGTCGGCTTCGTCCTCAACACGAACCTGAAGCATTTCGGGGACATCTATGTCAGCGCGCTTGCCGTGATGCAGAGCGCGATGCAGCTGGGGAGCGCACCGCTCACGGGATTCGCGCAGGGATTCGTCCCGATAGTGAGCTACAACTACGGGCGCGGGGACACCGGCAGGGTCAGGGAATGTTTCAGGGCTGCGGTGACCATCATGTTCTCTTTCAACGCGGTGCTGATGCTCCTGATGATCATCTTCCCTTCAGTGGTCGCCTCGGCCTTCACGAGCGACCAGAGGCTCATATCATGTGTGAGCGGAATGATGCCGTATTTCCTTTCCGGGATGGTCATCTTCGGACTTCAGAGGGCCTGCCAGAATACATTCATCGCACTCGGCCAGGCAAAGATATCGCTTTTCATTGCGCTGCTCAGGAAAGTGATACTGCTGGTGCCGCTGGCCATCATACTGCCAAGGTTCTGGGGCGTGACAGGGGTCTTCGCCGCAGAAAGCATCGCCGATGCTACCGCAGCCATCTGCTGCGTTACGATTTTTGCATTCTCTTTCCCTAAAATACTCAGGAAGGCCGCCCGCAGACAGTAGGCCACGGCCTCAGTCCTCCATCATACTGCCGCCAATACAGCGGCCCTTGCCCCTCATCCTGTCATATACCAGGCGCAGCCTGGAAGAACGCAGGAAAAGCAGGAGCTGGCCCAGATAATACGGCACCATTATCAGATACCGCTCATAGTCAAGCGGCTCCACAAACTTGTTCCAGGCAAGCACCAGGTCCGAAAACACAAACAGGCATGCCCCGGCCGCATATAGACGGCTTCTCTGGAGCAAAGCCATAAACATCATCATGGAAATGACAATGGCATAGAAGACCACCCCAGAACGGACCGCCCCGGAAGGCGCCGCAGGGACAATCCTTGCCATGGCGGCCGTGACAAGGAGGAGGATAAGGAAAGTCAGCAGGACCACATAGGCAAGACGTCTGGACTTGCGCGACTTCCCCTGGGCTGAAGCATTGCGGTTTCTCCATATGTACCTCCGGACGAAAAATATAATCATGAACAGGTGGGCCGCGGCAAAGCATTCCATCTGCACCATGAAATTGCCTGCAGCACCGGCCAGGTCACCGAGGGCGGATGCGAACATGGCGAAGCTCATAGGCCATGGCAGCAGCCACAGGGAAAATCCGGCAAGGACGGAAAGGGGGAAGCATATCTTGTACGGGATACCGACCGGAATAAAATAAAGTATGGCGAATACTGTGAAAAGGCCGGCAGCAATGGCTGCAAGCTTCATTTTTTTCTCTTCAGTAATGTCACTGCCGAACATAGGGATTTCGATTTTTCCACTAAGTTAGCATTTTTATTATTCTTTGGCACAATCTTGGTAATATTCTATTTCGATTTTAGTTAAACATAAATATTGAATCTATAAAAATGAAAACAGGAGCCGGGTCGTGAGATTCAGCTCCTGTCTTTATTTATGCCCCTCCGGCAAGGCTATCTAAGCCATAGTACCCCCGACAATATCGAGCAGCTCGTCCGTAATGGCCTGCTGGCGCTGCTTGTTGTACTGGAGGGTAAGGTCCTGCAGGAGCTCCTGGCCGTTGTCCGTGGCCACCTGCATGGCTACGGTCCTGGCGGAATGCTCTGCGGCACATGCATCAAGAAGCACCGCATAAATCTTGAGATACAGCACTTTCGGAAGCAGGACCTCCAGGACTGCGGCAACATCCGGCTCGACGATGTAGTCAAGGGCGGCCTCACCCGTGTCCCTGTCCCGGCCTGCATCCCGGTATTCCTGTGCATCCAGGCTGACCGGAAGATAGGTCTCGCATGTAGGGACCTGCGTGGAAGTGGACTTGCAATGGTTGTATATGAGCTCGACCCTGTCCACCTCTCTGCCCGCGAACATGTCCATCAGTTTCTGTGCAAGGGCGGAAGTGTCTGCATAAGAAGGCTTGTCAGCCATGCCGGAATAATCCCCCTGCGGCTGCAGCCCCATCTTCCTCACTGCATCCGCAATCTTCCTGCCGACAGGGAAAACAAGGATATCGCTGCCGGAGAGCCCCTGCTCCCTGTATCTGGCCACCGCTTCGGAAAGGTGCTTTACCGCTATGGAGTTGAAGGCTCCGCAGAGGGACGAATTGGAAGAAAAGGCCACTATGGCCACCCTCTTTACCGGACGTTCTTCCACATAACGGTCCCCGGCCGATACCTCACCGGCCATCAGGTCCGCCAGGATACCGTGCATCTGGCGTTCATACGGGAGCAGGTTGCCTATGGCCTGCTGTGCCTTGCGGAGCTTCGAAGAGGCCACCATCTTCATGGCGGAAGTTATCTTCAACGTCCCGTTGACGGAGTTTATCCTGCTTTTTATTTCCTTGAGTGATGCCATTTTACAATACCGTTATTTTGAAGGCTTGTACTGCGCCGCGACCGCGGCAGCCTCTTTCTCTATGATCTCCCCGATGCTGCCGTCAATCTGGCCTGCGGCAAGCGGGGCGAGCACGTCAGCCTCATGGGAGGCGTGCATCCTGTCAAGGAACGAATCCTGGAAATCCCTGACCTTCTCAAGAGGGACATCCTTCATCAGGCCGTGCGTACCGCAGTACAGGATGGCCACCTGGTCCCCGACAGGCATAGGTGAATACTGCGGCTGGATGAGCAGCTGGTTGTTCTTGCGGCCCTTGTCGATAGCCATGGCCGTGACTGGGTCCATGTCGCTGCTGAACTTCGAGAACGACTCCAGCTCGCGGTACTGCGCCTGGTCTATCTTCAGGGTCCCGGCCACTTTCTTCATGCTCTTTATCTGTGCGCTTCCGCCCACGCGGGAGACTGAGATCCCGACATTGATTGCAGGACGGAAGCCTTGGTTGAACAGGTCGGTCTCGAGGAAGATCTGGCCGTCAGTGATGGAAATCACGTTGGTAGGGATGTAAGCGGACACGTCACCCGCCTGGGTCTCGATGATAGGGAGGGCAGTGAGCGACCCTCCGCACCTGACCTTGCCCTTGAGGCTTTCAGGCAGGTCGTTCATCTGCTCGGCGACCTCCTGCTGGCCGATAATCTTCGCAGCCCTCTCCAGAAGCCTTGAATGCAGGTAGAAGATATCCCCCGGGTAGGCCTCACGCCCTGAAGGACGGCGGAGGATCAGGGACACCTCCCTGTATGCGACAGCCTGCTTCGACAGGTCGTCATATACGACAAGGGCATGGCGGCCCGTATCCCTGAAATACTCCCCTATGGCAGCCCCGGCGAACGGGGCGAAATACTGCAGGGCGGCAGGATCGGCCGCTGTGGCGGCAACGACCACAGTATAGTCCATGGCCCCTTTCTCCCGCAGGGTGTTGACGATGTTGGCCACCGTGGAGCCTTTCTGGCCCACAGCCACATATATGCAGTAGACAGGTTTTCCTGCCAGATAGTTCTCCCTCTGGTTGATGATGGTGTCTATGGCGATGGCTGTCTTCCCGGTCTGGCGGTCCCCGATGATAAGCTCGCGCTGGCCCCTGCCTATAGGGATCATCGCGTCGATGGCCTTCAGCCCGGTCTGCAGAGGCTCGGTTACAGGCTGGCGGAAGATGACCCCGGGAGCCTTCCTTTCAAGCGGCATCTCGACCAGCTCTCCGCCGATCTTGCCCCTTCCGTCAAGAGGGACACCCAGAGGGTCCACTACCCTGCCGAGCATGCCTTCGCCGACATCGATGGACGCTATATGTCCGGTGCGGTGTACAGTCATCCCCTCCTTGATCTGGTCTGTAGGACCAAGAAGGACGGCGCCGACATTGTCTTCTTCAAGGTTCATGACCACTGCCATGATACCGTTCTCGAACTCAAGCAGTTCATTGGCCTCTGCATTGACAAGCCCGTAAATCCGGACCACGCCGTCACTCACCTGCAGGACCTCACCGACTTCCTCGAACTTCAGTTCGGTGTCTATCTCCTTGAGCTGCCGGAGCAGCACATCTGAAATTTCGCTCGGTTTAATATTTTGCGGCATATATTGTCTTTTTTTATCGTTATTAAATCACAGGCCATCAGGCCCCGTGCCCTTTCCTGCGCCCGCCACGGATGACAGATACGGCAGGATCAGACTATCCTCCTGTTCTTCTCGATGAACTGCCGTCTGACGGATTTCAGCTGCGAGGCCACACTCGCGTCCAGCCTGTACCCGTCAATCTCGAATACGAACCCTCCTATGATCTCAGGATCCACAATATGCTCGAACAGGACTGAGTCCCCGGTCTTCTCCCGGACCAAGCCGGTCAGCTGCTTCTCGAGGTCAGGGGCAGGGACAGCCGTCACCAGCCTGGAAAGCTTGATGTTGTGGGCCTCCCGGTACTGGTGGATGAAAAACAGGAAGATAAGGTACAGGAGCTTTGTCCTCCGGTTCTTCATCACCAGCCTGATGAACTTCTCCAGCTCCGGGGCCATCTCCACTCCGTCAAGGGCGGATACGAGAAGGTCGAACTTCCGGGAGTCGGACACGGACATCGGGTTGTCTATGATGATGCGCAACTGCGGCAGGGCCCTGAGCTTGTCGCTGATTGCAAGCACCTGCCTGTACACTCTCTCACCACCCCCTGTCTCCGTGACTAACTTCAGAAGGGCCGACGCATATCTGGAAGAAACCAATCCTGTATTCATATTCCTGCCTCTCAATTATTTGCCTTTTCTATCCTGGAGGACTCGTCCACGAGCTTCTCTATGAGGTCCATCTGGGCCCTGTCGGCTGACAACGTCCTGCGGATGACCTTCTCGGCCACGTTGACCGAAAGCATGGCGACCTGGCTGCGGATCTCGCTCATTGCGCTCTCTTTCTCAGCCTGGATCTGGACCTTGGCCTCGGAAATAAGTTTCGCGGCCTCATCGCGGGCCTGGTCCTGGGCCTGCCTTATTATATTGTTCCTTGCCTCCGCGGCCTCTTTCAATATCCTGTTCTGCTCGGAACGGGCCTCGGCTATGATCCTGGCCTGCTCCTTCATCATGTTCGCCATCTTGTCGTCGGCCTCCTTCGCCAGCTCCAGTGAATGGGCGATGTACTCCTTACGCTTGTCTATCATTGAGGTGACTACAGGGAAACCCCATTTCGCGAGTATGGCGAACACAATCGCGAAAATAAGTACCATCCAGAAAAGGAGGCCGCTGTCCGGCATCAGCAATGACATTTCCTATTCCTCCAGGATTAAGCCACTGCCATGAAGCAGATGACCACGGCAAACAAAGCTACACCCTCGATCAGGGCCGCAATAATGATCATGTTGGTACGGATCTTCCCGGCCATTTCAGGCTGGCGAGCCATTGACTCCATGGCGGAACCACCGATCTTGCCAATACCTATACCTGCACCTATGGCAGCGACACCTGCACCTATCGCGGCGCCCAATTTTCCAAGGGCAGCACCTGCTGCTGCTTGAAGCAATACTGTTGAAAGTAACATAATATCTTTAATTTAAAAGTTTATTTATCTATTATTTGTCAGACCCTTCGGCTTCCGGTTCCTCATGCGCCAGGCCAATGAACACTGCGGAAAGCATCGTGAACACATATGCCTGGATGAAGGCCACAAGGAGCTCTATGCAGTCCATGAACACCCCGAAAAGCACGGACACTACCGTCATCGTGCCGTTGAGCACCGGTCCCATCTTCACAGTGATGAAAATGATGAAGACAAAGCTCAGGATGATGGCATGGCCTGCCAGGATATTGGCAAAAAGCCTGATCATCAGTGCAAACGGCTTGGTGAATATCCCGATGAACTCAGTGAACGGTATCAGGGGCACCGGGACTTTGAGCCACCACGGCACATCCGGCCAGAATATGTCCTTCCAGTAGTGCCTGTTCGCAAACAGGTTCACTGCAAGGAAAGTAAACAGAGCCAGCACGAATGTGACGGCTATGTTGCCGGTGATGTTCGCCCCTCCCGGAAAAATCGGGACAATCCCCATCAGGTTGTTGATCAGGACGAAAAAGAACACGGTAAGAAGGTACGGGGCGAATCTGGAGCTCAGCCTTTCAGGGATGGAGCCCTTTATCACATCCTCGTTCACCATTTCTATGACCGGTTCAAGGACCGCCGCCACACCTCCGGGCGCCTCCTTCAGGACATCGTGCCTCCTGTACCAGCGCGAGCAGCAGAGGACCAGCACGACAAGTATGACGGCGTTTATCATCAGCCCCAGCACATTCTTGGTGATGGATATGTCGAAGGGCCTCACCTCGTTGCCGGAGGCATCCTTCTCGACGATCTTGCCGTCATATTTGCCGCCTTCGGCGCAATACAGCCCCTCATACGGCCCGTCCTCAAGTCTCGAAGACAGGAAGCAGTGCCACCCTGTGGCCTTGCTGCGGACTATCACCGGAAGCGGGACGGATATATCCCTGTCCCCTATCCTGGTGATGTGCCACTGGTAGGAGTCCCCTATATGTTCGAAAAGCATTGTCTTCACATCCAGGGTCTCCTGCCCCTCAGACTGCCCGGAGGCAAAAGCCGGGACAGAAAGCAGGACAGCCGCGGCGGCAAGTATGTTCCTTATCCATTTTTTCATTGTCAATAAATCTCATTATATCTCCGCACAGACAGATACAGTGTTGTCCGAGACCTCCACAAACCCCGACCTGACATGCACCGTCTCCGTCTCTCCTCCCACCTTATACTCGATATCCCCCTCCCCGAGTGCAGATATGAGCGGCGCGTGGTCATGCAGGACAGTGAACCTCCCGGACAGGCCGGGAAGAGTCACGGCCCCGACCATCCGGCCGGTTATCTGCCTCTCCGGGGTTGATATATTCAGGTATATTCCACCTTTACTGTCCATTGTCACCTCCCCGGCAGGATTATTTCCCGCCCTTTGCGGCAGCAAGCAGGGCCTCGCCTTTCTTGATGGCGTCCTCTATCGTGCCGACATTCAGGAATGCCTGCTCAGGCAGGTAGTCCACCTCACCGTCAAGTATCATCCTGAAACCTTTTATAGTGTCCTCTATCGACACCATCACCCCGGGCACTCCCGTAAACTGCTCGGCGACTGCGAACGGCTGGGACAGGAACCTCTGCACACGGCGGGCGCGGTTTACTGTCTGCCTGTCCTCGTCAGAGAGCTCGTCCATGCCGAGGATGGAGATGATATCCTGGAGTTCCTTGTTCCTCTGGAGGATCTGCTTTACCCTCTGTGCCGTCTCATAATGGTCTTTCCCCACTATGTTCGGGTCGAGGATTCTTGAAGTGGACTCAAGAGGGTCCACGGCAGGATAGATTCCCAGTTCCGTGATCTTACGGCTGAGCACCGTAGTGGCGTCCAGATGTGTGAACGTGGTCGCCGGAGCAGGGTCCGTCAGGTCATCCGCAGGCACATACACGGCCTGAACGGAAGTGATGGAGCCGTTCTTGGTAGATGTAATCCTTTCCTGCATCTGCCCCATCTCCGTGGCAAGCGTCGGCTGGTATCCCACAGCGGAAGGCATACGTCCCAGCAGTGCGGAGACCTCCGACCCGGCCTGGGTGAAACGGAATATGTTGTCTATGAAGAAAAGTATGTCCTTGGGGCCGTCGTTCCCGCTGCTGTCCCTGAAAGACTCGGCCAGGGTAAGGCCGGACAGGGCCACTGATGAACGGGCTCCAGGAGGTTCGTTCATCTGTCCGAACACCATGGCCACCTGTGACTTGGGCAGCTCTTCATGGTCCACCTTGGAGAGGTCCCAGTGCCCTTCCTCCATGCTCTTGAGGAAACTGTCCCCGTATTTGATTACACCGGACTCGATCATTTCCCTCAGAAGGTCGTTCCCCTCCCTGGTACGCTCGCCCACACCGGCGAATACCGAGAACCCGTTGTGCTTCTTCGCAATATTGTTGATAAGTTCCTTGATAAGTACGGTCTTGCCTACTCCGGCCCCGCCGAACAGGCCGATCTTCCCGCCTTTAAGATAAGGCTCCAGCAGGTCTATGACCTTGATTCCCGTAAAAAGCACCTCCTGGGAAGTAGTAAGATCCTCGAATTTCGGAGGCTCCCTGTGTATAGGCAACGCCCCTGCACGGTCCAGTTCGTCCATCCCGTCGATACTGTCCCCTGTGACATTCATTACACGGCCCCTGATCTGGGCTCCGACAGGCATCGTTATAGGTGCGAAGGTGTTGGTCACCTCCATCCCGCGCCTCAGCCCGTCGGTGCTGTCCATCGCCACTGTCCTCACAGTATCCTCTCCTATATGCTGCTGCACCTCAATGACAAGGTCGCGGCCGTTCTTCCTCTTTACCACCAATGCGTCATGGATGCGTGGAAGCTCCCTCGCCACATTCTCTCCGGAAAGGTCGAAATGCACATCGACCACCGGCCCGATCACCTGTGAAATATGTCCTGTTAATCCTGGCATATCATATTACATTAAAAAACCGGGGGCGTGGGATGAAAATCCCGTGCCAACCCCGGTCATAAGGAAATCTTATTTTAGGCTGTTTTTCGCTTATTATTGTCATTTCTTCACATCGGCGCCGTCTGCATAGCCAGGCTCCCTGCGGTTCTTGCCAGGAATGCCCTGAAGGTCGTCACCGAGGTCTGAGCGCATCCTGTCAGCCACTTCCATCAGGCGCTCAACGACTTCCGGATAGTGCCCGATGACATTCAGCCGCTCGCCCGGGTCGCGCCTCAGGTCATAAAGCTCGCACTCCGTCACCTCCCGCTGGGCAAGAGGCCCCGGCTGTCCGTCATTCCCGGGGAAATTGACCTCGTACGACACATATTTATGAGGGAACACCAGTTTCCAGGCACCGTCAGTCACGGCCTCGAGTGAATTCTTGTGATAATACAGGCAAAGGGACTCCCTCACCGGGGAACCGGCTGTCCCGAGAATCTCCGGCACCATGCTCAGCCCGTCTATCTTCAGGGACGGTGAAGGCGACCCGGTAGCCTCCACTATCGTAGGGAGGATGTCTATGTTTGACATAAGGTCGTTACATACCGATCCGGGGCTGACCTTTCCCTGCCACATTATGACACACGGGACGCGTACTCCCCCTCCGAATGTGGTGGCCTTCGCCTCACGCAGGCCGCCGGAAGAGCCGGCATGGTTGCCGTAATTGGCCCACGGGCCGTTGTCTGTAGTGAGGATGACCAGGGTATTGCCGTAGACGCCTGTCTCTTTCAGGGCCTTGAGCACCTCTCCGATGCTCCAGTCGATCTCCATCATCACATCACCGTAAAGCCCCTGGCGGCTCTTTCCCTTGAACTTGTCGGAAACGGCAAGGGGTACATGCGGCATCGAATGGGCCAGATACAGGAAGAACGGCTTTCCGGCAGCTGTCTGCCTCCGTATGAAATCCACTGAATGCTCCGTGTACGAAGTGGTCAGCTGTGATATGTCGGGATTGTATTCTATGACCTTGTCCCCTTCTATCAGAGGGAGGTCCGGATATTTGTACTGAGGATGGAAAGGCCACATGTCATGGGAGTAGGGAATGCCGTAGTATTCGTCAAAGCCGTTCTGCAGCGGGAGGAACTTTTCCGAATCACCGAGGTGCCATTTCCCGAATATCGCTGTGGCATAGCCGTTTTTCTTGAGCAGTTCGGCTACGGTCTCCTCCTCCGGGTTGATACCTGTGCGTGAGCGCGGGCCCGGGGCACCGGCAAAGCCTATCCTGTTGGGATAGCAGCCGGTAAGAAGCCCGGCACGGGAGGCCCCGCTTATAGGCTGGACTGCATAGAAATTGGTCATGTTCATGCCCTGCGAGGCAAGGTTGTCGATATTCGGAGTCGTATATCCGACAGCCCCCTTGAAGGAAAAATCGCCATTCCCGGCATCGTCCAGGTTTATCAGCACGACATTGGGCCAGTCCTGGGCAGCGGCTGCAGCAGGGAGAATGCCTGCCGCCAGAAAGAGGTAAGCTCCTTTTTTCATTGTATTACACGGTTTTGAAAATCCGGCTGAGCCGGATGGGGATAAGGGGATAATTAATTAGTGTTATATTGTGCAAATGTAAGAAACTGTTTTGAAATTTAATGACATCAGTTTTACAGGATATTTGCGAGGGGAGATTTCCTGATTTTTTGAAAAGGATAGCCAGGGTTATCTGATTGAAAGAAAACATACACAGGAAAAATCCGTAAAAGAGTTTTCTGAAAAATTCAAAACAGTTTCTAAGTAAAAAACAATATATCTGGTCCCGGAGCGCTGTTATTGACCTTTCCGGGCATGTATCATCAGAAGCCTCTCGGAAGAGGCGGACATCCTTGAACCCTGGAGCATACATCATTTTTTCAACGCATTCATTACCAACACGATACAAAACAAGGGTATGCTTCAGCCATTCTTTTTACATGGTCTGAAGCATACCCTTGTTTCATAAAGTCGTCAAAATCAATCTGCTGCCAAAAAATGCCATGCGCCAGAGTACACATCTGATCCGGCAGACAGCGGCAGCAAGGCGTCCGGGAGGAAGCCGAGCGGAGCGAAGCAGAGCCGCACGAGGGTGAGCCATATCAAGTCAGGCTCACCCTCGTAAGGTTTAACGGCGGATTCTCCTGTAGCCGTAGACCGCGAGGTCACCGAGCTCCTCCTCGATGCGGAGCAGGCGGTTGTATTTGGCCATGCGGTCGGAGCGGCTGAGTGAGCCGGTCTTTATCTGCCCGCTGTTCGTGGCCACGGCAATGTCCGCTATAGTAGTATCCTCGGTCTCCCCGGAACGGTGCGAAGTCACCGTGGTATATCCGTGGCGATGGGCCATCTCGATAGCGTCGAGAGTCTCGCTGAGGGAACCTATCTGGTTGACCTTGATGAGGATGGAATTGGCGCAGCCCTGCGCTATACCCTTGGAGAGGAATTCCACGTTGGTCACGAAAAGGTCGTCTCCGACGAGCTGGCACCTGCCGCCGATCCTGTCGGTGAGCTTCTTCCAGCCCTCCCAGTCGTTCTCGCTCATGCCGTCCTCGATGGAGTCGATCGGATACTTGGAGATAAGCTGCTCGAGATAGTCAACCTGCTCGTCGGAAGTCCTCCTGACACCCTTCTCGCTCTCGAACACCGTATAGTCGTACACGCCGTCCCTGTAGAACTCCGAAGAAGCGCAGTCCATCCCAATCATCACATCCTTGCCGGGCACATAGCCTGCCTTCTCTATGGCCTTCATTATCGACTCGATGGCATCCTCCGTCCCGTCCAGCGCAGGCGCGAAGCCGCCCTCGTCGCCAACAGCCGTGCTGAGCCCCCTGTCATGAAGCACCTTCTTCAGGGCGTGGAACACCTCCGCGCCCATCCGGAGCCCTTCACGGTAAGAAGGGGCGCCCACAGGGCGGATCATGAACTCCTGGAAAGCGATAGGGGCGTCGCTGTGCGAGCCTCCGTTGATGATGTTCATCATCGGGACAGGGAGGGTATAGGTGTTGGTCCCGCCGATATACCTGTAGAGAGGCATCCCGAGATATTCCGCAGCGGCCTTGGCCACAGCGAGGGAGACGCCCAGGATTGCATTGGCCCCGAGCCTCGACTTGTTCGGAGTGCCGTCCAGGGCGATCATCGTCCTGTCTATCAGCCTCTGGTCGAAAGCGGACATCCCCTCCAGGGCCGGAGCGATTACATCGTTGATATTGGCCACGGCCTTCAGGACTCCCTTCCCGCCGTACCTTGAAGGGTCGCCGTCACGCAGTTCGATAGCCTCGTGCTCCCCGGTCGAAGCCCCTGACGGGACAGACGCAATACCGGTGACTCCTGATTCGAGAAGGACTTCCGCCTCTATTGTGGGATTTCCCCTGGAATCGAGGATCTCCCTTCCTGTAATTGATTTGATTTTCATGGCAATTGGATTTTATAATATATTTGCCAAAGGTACGGATTGTCCCTAAATGTTTCAATACCAATTTATAGGGATGCCGGATGGAAAATTTCGGGGGTACGGTGTTGCGATTATTGTGTTATATTCGTCTTTATTTAGAAACTGTTTTGAAATTTTATGACATAAATTTTATAGGAGATTTCCGGAGAGAATTTTTCTGAATTATTGAAAAGGATAGCAGAGCTATCTGACTGAAAGAATTCAGGAAAATTATACAGGAAAGATCCATAAAAGAATTTTCAGAAAAATTCAAAACAGTTTCTTACAAACAATGGAAAAATTCCCCTCCATATTCTCGTCCCCGGTGCATGACAGGCTGTACCGGTATGCCAGGACGCTTCTCTCGGACAGCGAGGAGGCGATGGACACGGTGCATGATGTCCTGGAACGGCTGTGGAGGAGGCATACGGGGGAGAACGGGATAGAAAATCCGGAGGCGTTCGCCCTCAGGTCGGTCAGGAACAGCTGCATAGACCGGCTGCGGACAAGGAAGGAGACCACTGGAGCCATCCCCGATACGGGACAAGGGCCATGGGCGGAGCACTGGAGCGACATACAGCTCGTGCGGATGGCGATCGGAAGGCTTCCGGAAAAGCAGCGGACTGCCGTACATCTCAAAGACATAGAGGGGTTCACGACAGCCGAGATTGCCGGGATAATGGGGACCGGGGAGAACCAGGTGAGGGCGATACTGTCCCGGGCGCGAAAAGCGCTGAAAGAAATAATAATAAAAGAAACAGGCTTATAAATCAGGAATACAATGCTCAAGGACACTGACAGAAAGACACTGGAGGAGCTGGCCGGGAAGTATCTCGGCGGGGAGACGGACAGAGCGGAGGAAGCGAGGCTCGGGGAACTGCTCCGGAAAGAGGACCCCGGAAGGCTCACACCGGAATACAGGGCCCTGCGCATCATGCTCGGAGGATTCGCCGAGATGGCGCAGGAAAGGCGGCCGCGGAGAAGGGCCGCAAGGCACAGAAGGCTTGCAGCGGCTATTTCTTCTGCAGCCGCGGCAGCCGCCGTCATCGCTGCGGTACTTTCCGTAAATACGGTGTACGGCTACGATGCGGACGGGAAGCCTATCAAAGACAAGGGGAAGGCCCTGGCCCAAGCGGAGTGCCTGCAGATGCTCTCTCAGCTTGAGAGCAGCATGGAAACAGCCGGTGAGCTGGCGGGCCTCCTGGAGTACGGGCAGGACGCGGACAAGGACAGATAAAAATTTAAACAGCTTCTAAATAAAACACAGAACAATGAACTTTCCTGAAAAAAGAATTATCATCGGCATTGCACTCGCCGCAGTGCTTCCATTCCAGGCTTTCGGCCAGAATGACTCACTTATGAACATAAAGCCGCAGGGCAGCGAGCTGCGCATCGAAGCGGCGGGGTTCGGGATAACTCTGGGCAATAACGAAAACGCAAGATTCCATGACCCGTACAGCCCCGGGAAGCACAGGCAGACAAGGGTGTCAACCAGCCTCGGCATCGCGTCAATGGATTTCGGGTTCAATATCCTCAACGGGGTTTCCTACTACGGCCCGTGGAGCGGCCTCGGGGACTTCCTCGACATGCGCGGAGGGAAAAGCATCAGGTTCGCATGGGAGCCGGCGGCGGTGGACATAGCCCTGGACCGCAGAGGCTGCGTATCCCTCATCGCAGGGATAAGACTGTCGGCGGACAACTACATGTTCTCGGAGCCGTACACACTGCGTCCGGACGGGGCGGGGCAGCTTATGCCGGAAAAGCTGGAGGGGTACATAAAGAAATCAAAGATGACCGCAGCGTACATAGGCATCCCGGTGAAGTTGTCGTTCAGGCTCGCCAGGAGGGTATACCTCACCGGCTACGCCTCCTGGGACCTGCTGCTGAAGGCACACACGAAATACAAGAAGCCGAAAACCAAGGACAACCTGCCGGGAATATCCCCATGGAAAGTATCCGCAGGAGGCTGCCTGTCAGTGTCCAATATAGGAATCTACTGCGACTACGGAATCACTCCGCTGTTCAAGGACGGCACAGGAGCCGATGCCCATACCATCTCGGTAGGGATAAGGTTCGGGATATGACAATATGGAAAACCGCGACAGTTTCACCACAAGGACCGTACAAATGAAAACACACAGGCTCATACAGGTTTTATTCACGGCGGTGCTCCTGGCGGCCTCCGCCCTCTCCGTCTCCGCCAGGGAGAGGGGGATAGATTCCCTGTTCTCGGCGCACTCCGGGGAAAAGGGATATACCAGCGTGACATACGGGAGCCGTATGCTGAAGATGATGCAGGACGGGGCGTCGGCCCAGCTGCGCAGGCTCCTGGAGAACATCGATGTCATCCGTATAATCTCTACGGAGGAATTCCCCGCCGAACTGGAGAAGCAGGCACAGGAAACAGCTGCGGATGACTGCTACGAACTCGTCTCGGAGGTCGGGAACGGGGATGTATCCACAGCGTTCTTCTTCAAGGAGGAATGCGGGGACAAATCATCCTTCATGATGATAACATCGGACAGCAGGAGCACGGCTGTCCTTGACATCTACGGGATTTTCGACATCAAGGACATATCAAGCCTCACGGCGCTGACGGCGGAATAGGCCGGGAAAAGATACAGTCCTATCTCTCCCTCAGTGAGAAGATGAACTCCAGCCCGCCTTCCTTGCGGTTCACGGCACGGATCTCTCCGCCGTGGAAAGCCACGGCATTGCGGACGATGGAAAGTCCGAGCCCGGAGCCGCCGTCGTCACGGGTACGGCCTTCGGAGACACGGTAGAACCTCTCGAAGATGCGGGAAAGGTGCTCTTCCTTCACACCGTGACCCGTATCATAATATGTGAAATGGCAGAACCCTTCGCTCTTTGCATAACATTCGACATGGATGGTGATGCCGTCCCCTGCGTATTTGACACTGTTTTCCACAAGGTTCCTGAATATGGCATACAGCAGGGAGGCATTGCCTTGTACCACAAGCCCTTTCTCCAGGACATTCTCCGTATTTATCTGCTTGACGTCAAGAGAAGCGCGGAATTCCTCGAAAATCTCCTCCACCACATTGTGCAGGTCCACCGGCTCCTTCTGGAGCTGCTCCGGAGCCTCTTCAATCTTGGTTATGAGCGCGATGTCACGGATAAGGTCGGAAAGCCTCAGGGTCTGGACATAAGCCCTGTCTATGAACATGTTCTTCCGGTCTTCGGAGATTCCCGGACAGGTTATGAGTGTCTCCAGGTAGCCCCTGACACTGCTGACAGGAGTACGGAGCTCATGTGCGATGTTGTTGGTCATCTGGTGTTTCATCACCTTGCTCTTCTCTGCCTCGGAAATGTCGTTTACAGTGATTTCAAATCCGTTGTCCGGGTAGATGAGCATCTGGATGCCATAGTTGTGCCCGCCTTTGGAGAGTTTGAAGTTGAATACCGGGGCGGAGTCGTTCTTCACCGGGGTGTTCCTGTCGAGGAACTCAAGGAGCGGGGAGAAGACGCTGCTTTTCCAGATGTCGTTCAAGTCAGGCGTAGGCCTGTCAAGCAAAGTGTTGACATACTGGATGAAACGGGGGTTGGCATACTGCTTCTCCCGGTCGGGGGTGAAGATGGCGATGCCTCCATCATAATAATGTATATGCAGTAGAAGCCGCTCCTTCTCCAGGGCTATCATCTCGTTGCTGCGCTTGAGCATCTTGTAGCTCTCAAGCATCTCCTCACCTATCTCGCCGAGCTCTGAGTCGGGGAAGGTGATCCCCTCGTCTATATTGCCCCTGGCCGCGGATTCCGCGAAGTCATGGAGTTTGGATATCCCCTGTCCGAAATGGTCCGATATGAATATAAGGGAGAACAGGGCCACGGTAAAGAGGGAGAACACGAGTATCAGGAAAAGGGTGTCCGGCTGGAAGAACCGCTTCATGTCCAGTTCGTAGGGCATGGCCACCCTTATGATATAGCCGCCGTAGGACTTGGCATAGTAGAAATAGGGTATGCCGGTGGTCCCGGAGGTCCTTATGGAGAACCCCTCGGAGTATTCTATGGACTTCTGGACCTCAGGGCGCATGAAATGGTTGTCCATGCCGACGGTGTCCGCATCTGAATCGAAAAGGACAGTGCCGCCCTTGTCTATGACCGTGACACGGAGCTCCTGCGGAAGCAGATCTACCACAGAGGCATAGTCATCCGTCTGCGCCACAATATCCGCATAGCCTGACAGCCTCGACTGCAGGATCTCCGATTTGTACCGCCTTTCAGTCCTGAGCTGGAATACCACCAGCAGGACAGCGAAAACGGTAAATACCCCTGCAAAATATGTCAGGAGCTGTTTCTTATATGTCGTCCTTTTCTTCACCATCCTGGTCTGCCGCATTGAAGCAATATCCGTAACCGGACCTGTTCGTAATGTATTTCTTGTAGTCCTTCAGCTTGTTCCTTATCCTTGCGATATGCACATCCACAGTCCTGTCAAGCACATACGGGGCGTCTTTCCACAGCTCCCCTATGATCTCCTCCCTGGAATAGACCCTTCCCGGATGCGAGGCCAGAAGGCAGAGTATCTCGAACTCCTTCTTCGACAGGACGACCGCGGCGCCGTCGGCATATACCATCTTTCCCGACACGTCAATCCTGAGATGGCCGGCCGTTATCACTGACGGCACCGCATCGGAGGAGGAGGAGGAGCCGGACGAACTCCTTTTTATCACCGCCTTCACCCTGGCGAGCACCTCATGTATGGAAAACGGCTTGCCGATATAGTCGTCACCCCCTGCGGAAAATCCGGTAAGGAGGTCGTTCTCGGCACTTCTTGCTGTCAGGAATATGATCGGGACCTGGCTTCCCTTCTCCTTCCGCACCACCTCTGCCATCTTGAAACCGGACATGCCGTCCATCATCACATCCAGCAGGATGAGCGAGTGCCTGGGGGTCAGAATCTCCAGAGCCTCTTCAGCGGATGATGCGCAATCTACATCGTAGCCGGCGTTTTCCAGGTTGAACTGCAGGATCTCCCTTATATCGGCCTCGTCATCGACAATCAATATTCTTCCTTGTTCCATATTTTCCGGTTAAAACTTCGCAAAGTTATGATTTTTAACCATTACGCTATATATTTAAACAATGAATATTTTGTTACAATTTCCCGTAACAAAAATTTAACAAATTCTTCATGGTACACTAAGAACTGATAGTTAATTTTGCGGCGGAAACTATTTCTACAATTTTATGGATTGGATTTTTCTGGGATTTGTAATATTCCTTTTCATTCTTGCAATCTCTGACCTGTGGGTAGGAGTCAGCAATGACGCTGTCAATTTCTTGAATTCAGCAATCGGTTCCAAAGCAGCAAAATTCCGCACAATCATTACAGTGGCCGCCATCGGCGTGTTCTGCGGGGCAATCATGAGCAACGGCATGATGGACATCGCGCGGCACGGCATTTTCAGGCCGGAACAGTACTGTTTCCAGGAAATAATGTACATTTTCCTGGCTGTGATGGTCACGGACATAATTCTCCTTGACATTTTCAACTCACTGGGGATGCCGACATCGACCACCGTGTCCATGGTTTTCGAGCTCCTGGGTGCCTCATTCGCCATGGCGATGTTCAAGATAGCGGGGGCAGGAGAAGGAGCGGGATTCTCCGACTACCTCAACACAGAGAAGGCCCTTTCAGTGATAATGGCCATTTTCGTGTCAGTGGCGCTTGCTTTCATATTCGGTATGCTGATCCAGTATATATCCAGGCTGCTTTTCACGTTCAGCTACTCAGGGAAGCTCAAATGGAAGATCGGGCTGTTCGGGGGCATAGCCACCACAGCCATCATATATTTCATGCTCATTAAAGGTGTAAAGGACCTTTCCTTCATGACCCCGGAGGTCAAGGAATGGGTACATGTCCACACACTCGAGGTGCTCGGAATCTGCCTGGTGCTATTCACCGTGCTGATGCAGATACTGCACTGGTGCAAGGTCAACGTGTTCAAGGTGATTGTCCTGATAGGCACGTTCGCACTCGCTACAGCGTTCGCCGGGAATGACCTGGTGAACTTCATCGGAGTGCCGCTCGCCGGATACGACTCCTACCTCGACTACATGGCCTCCGGGAGCTCAGACCCCGATTCCTATATGATGGGTGTGCTCAACGAGCC
>CALVCB010000104.1 GCA_944325965.1 uncultured Bacteroidales bacterium | reverse complement strand
TGACAAAATGTTGAATAATTATTGAAAATCAAATATATGCAAGTACTTAAGTTCGGCGGCACATCGGTAGCCAATGCCGCCAATATGGCAAAAGTCGTTGATATTGTCTCAAAAGCCGTAGACAGGGACAGGACCATCATGGTGTGCTCAGCAATCAGCGGCTTTACGGATGCCCTCATAAAGATAGGCAACATGGCCGCATCCCGTGACGGGGACTACGTGGCCATCATCGATGAATACCAGAAGAAGCACCATGCCATCATCAAGGAGCTGCTTCCGCTGGAGAAACATGAGGAAAGCCTTGAGGTGTGCGATTCCATCTTCGAGTCCCTAAGGGGGATAGCCCAGGGCGTGTGCCTGCTGGGCGAACTCAGCGAGGCGAGCCTCGATGCCATACAGGGATGCGGGGAGCTTATTTCTTCAAGGATCATAGCCACCAAGCTGGCTTCCATCGGCATTGCCACCAAATGGGTTGATGCAAGGACGGTGGTCAGGAGCCAGAAACGCGACGGGGTAAACGTTGTGGATACGGCGCAGACTAATGCCAACGTTGTCAGGATGCTTGAAAACAACCCTATCGCATCGCTTTTCGTCTTGCCTGGTTTCATCGCCTCTGACGGGCAGGGCCGTACCGTCACCCTGGGCCGGGGCGGCTCCGACTATACGGCATCCCTCCTTGCGGTAGGGTGCAACGCACGTATCCTCGAGATCTGGACGGACGTGCCGGGGATGATGACAGCCAACCCGAAGGTTGTCCCGGGGGCCAAGACAATCAGCAACATATCATACCGTGCCGCGCTGGAGCTCTCACATTTCGGGGCAAAGGTTATCTACCCTCCTACTATCCAGCCTGTCGTGTCCGAAGGTATTCCGATCTATGTAAAGAACACCTTCAATCCTGACGCTCCGGGTACGCTCATAGAGAAGAACCCGCCGCGCTGCAACCGGAACCTCATCGGCATATCCAACTCCGACAACATCGCCCTGCTCTCCCTCGAGGGCAGCGGCATGGTCGGCATCCCGGGTTTTTCAAGCCGGCTTTTCGACACGCTGAGCCGCAGCGGCATCAATATCATACTTATCACCCAGGCCTCTTCTGTGCACACCATGTGCATCGCAGTGTCAGAGAAGGATGCCGACAAGGCGAAGGCCGCGGCGGACGCCAGGTTCGCATACGAGATTTCTCTCGGCAAGCTGAACCCGCTGAAAGTGGAGAAGGGCTTCTCCATCGTATGCCTGGTCGGGGACGACATCCTGAACCAGTGCGGTACGACAGGCCGCATGCTTGCCGCCCTCGGGCGCCACAGTGTCTCCATCAGGGCGACGGCGCAGGGTTCTTCGGAGCGGAACATCTCTGTGATAGTGCATTCCGAAGATGTAAACAGGGCCATCCGCTATATACACAACGAGTTTTTCGAGAAGACTGCAGTCAAGGATGTGAACCTTTTTGTGGCAGGCTACGGCACTGTGGGCAAGGCGCTTATAGACATCATCGCCCGTAACGGGGACCAGATTGCGGCCCGTACAGGCAAACGTCTGCGCATCGCAGGGCTCTCCAACAGCCGCCGCTATGTGATAGACAATGACGGCTTGCCTCTCGATGACATCCGGCAGAGGCTCGAGGGCGGAGAGAGTGCAGCTGACGAGGCTTATTTCGAGGCGCTTGCGAACACCTCCCTCCAGAACTCCATATTCGTGGACTGCACCGCAAGTTCCGACATAGCATACAAATACATGAACCTGTTCAAGCACGGCTATTCTGTCGTTGCATGCAACAAGATAACATTCTCGTCCCCGTACGTGCAGTACCGGGCCCTGAAGCAGTCCGCCCTGGAGAACGGCGCCTCCCTCAAATACGAGACCACGGTGGGGGCCGCGCTCCCGATACTCGAGTCCATCTCCCGCAGTGTCAACAGCGGAGATACGATACACCGTATCGAGGCGGTGCTCTCAGGTACACTGAATTACATCTTCAGCACGTATGACGGCGGTAAGACGGCCACTTTCGCCGAGATAGTCCGCAAGGCGCATGATGCAGGCTACACGGAGCCGGATCCGCGTCTTGACCTCAGCGGCCGCGACGTGCTCCGCAAGCTGCTGATTCTCTCGCGCGAGGCCGGGGTCGGGATCGACGAGAAGGATGTGGAGATATGCCCTGTCCTCGGTCCCGAGTTCTTCGAAGGGAAGGTGGACGCCTTCTACAGGAAACTTGAGGAGAATGAGGCCGCTTTCGCGGCACAATACGAGGCTGCCGCCTCCAAAGGCCTGAGACAGAGGTTTATTGCTTCGCTCGTAAAGGATGAGGCGTCCCCGTTCGGGTATAAGGCGAAAATGTCCCTGGTGAATGTCGGCCCCGAGCATCCGCTCTACAATCTTTGTGGAACGGACAATGCCGCCATCATCACGACCGACTTCTATCCGTCCCCTCTGGTGATACAGGGTGCGGGCGCCGGGGCATACCAGACCGCCTCGGGCGTTCTGAATGATATATTGGTCTGATGGCCAATATATCATTATGTCTACCCCCAGTCACCTGCGGTGACAGCCCCGGTGGGGCATGCGGCTGCGCTGGCGCTCCGCCGGCACCTCCGCTGCATCGGTTTCC
>CALVCB010000103.1 GCA_944325965.1 uncultured Bacteroidales bacterium | reverse complement strand
ACTTTCTGGAACGGGCCTACCGGAATGTGGGCGGCCGCTTTCTGGAGGAGGAGACGCCATGAGGGAGCTTCGAAGCATTGCGCGCTATCTCGCCCCCTGCCGCCGGGAGTTTCTCCTTGCCATTTTTCTTCTGGTGATAGAATGCGGCTTCGAGCTGGTCATCCCCCTGCTTATGACCTCCATCATTGATGTGGGCGTGGCGGAGGGCGATGTGGGCATCATCCTGCTGCAGGGCGGCAAAATGGCGGCCTGCGCGGTGCTGGCCCTGCTGTCCGGACTGCTGTATGCCCGCTTTGCCGCCCGGGCCGCCTATGGCTTCGGCGCGGCGCTGCGGCGGGCGGAATATGAGAAAATCCAGCGCTATGCCTTTCCAACCTGGACCGCTTTTCCGCCTCCTCCCTGGTCACCCGGATGACCACTGACGTGACCGTGATGCAGAATGCGGTAAACGGCGGGCTGCGGCCCCTGGTGCGCAGCCCGGTGATGCTGGGAATGGGGGTGGGCCTGTCCTTTCTCATGAATGCCAGGCTGGCCCTGATTTTCGTCATCTGCGCGCCGATCCTGGGCATCATTCTGGCCCTGATTGTCCACAAGGTGGGACCCCTGTACAGCCGGCAGCAGACGGCGGTGGACCATCTGAACCGCCAGATTCAGGAGAGCCTGACCGGCATCCGGGCCGTCAAGGCCTTTGTGCGGGGGGACTTTGAAGAGGCGCAGTTCCAGCAGGTCAGCCAGGAGCTGACAGACGCCAGCCGGACCACCTTTCAAAACGCGGTGCTGAATCTGCCCGCCTTCCAGCTGGTCATGTACAGCTGCGTGGTGCTGATTATGTGGTTTGGCGGAAACCTGATCATGGCCGGTGAAATGAAAGTCGGGGAGCTCACCGGATTTTTGAGCTATGTGCTCCAGGTGATGAACTCCCTGATGATGATCTCCAACGTCTTTCTGCTCCTGACCCGCTCCCTCACCAGCGCCCGGCGCATCTGTCAGGTGCTGGAGGAGGAGCCCGACCTGGAGCAGCCGGAGCAGGCGGAGAGCTGCGTGGCCGACGGCAGCGTCGACTTTGACCACGTGTCCTTCAAATACCGGGCGGAGGCGGAGAAATTTGCCCTGCACGATGTAACCCTGCATATCGCCGCGGGGGAAACCGTCGGCATCATCGGCGGCACCGGCTCGGCCAAAAGCACCCTGGTGCAGCTGATTCCCCGGCTGTACGACGCCAGCCAGGGCACCGTCCGGGTCGGGGGCCGGGATGTGCGGGACTATGACCTGACTGCCCTGCGGGATGCGGTCGGCATCGTACTGCAGAAAAATGTGCTCTTTTCCGGCACCATCCGGGACAACCTGAAGTGGGGCAGCCCCAGCGCCACCGACGAGGAGCTTTGGGCGGCCTGCCGGGCCGCCTGTGCCGACGAATTTCTCAGCCGGATGCCCAAGGGGCTGGACACCGACCTGGGCCAGGGCGGCGTCAACGTATCCGGCGGGCAGAAGCAGCGGCTGTGCATCGCCCGGACCCTGCTGAAAAATCCCAAGGTACTGATCTTCGACGACTCCACCAGCGCCGTGGACACCGCCACCGAGGGCAGAATCCGAAAGGCCCTGGCCCAGCGCCGGGACGTGACCAAGCTGATTATCGCCCAGCGGCTGACCTCTGTGATGGACGCGGACAAAATTGTGGTTTTGGAGGACGGACGGATCCACGCGGTGGGCACCCATGCCCAGCTTTTGGCACAGGATCCCATTTACCAGGAGATCTATCACTCGCAGATGAAAGGGGACGGCACAGATGGCTAGAATATACAGCGGCAAGCGGCCGAAAAATCTGCGCCGCACCTTTGGATCGTTTGTCCGGTATCTGGGCCGGCACCGCCTCATGCTGGTCCTGGTGGCCATCCTGGCCGCTGTCAGCGCCCTGGCAAACCTGCTGGGGACCTATATGATTAAGCCCATTGTCAATCGGTTCGTGGTTCAGGGGGATATGCAGGGGCTGATGTTTGGGGTCGGCGTCACCGCCGCCATCTATGCGGTGGGGGCCCTGTCCACTCTGGGCTATACCCAGATGATGGTGCGGGCGGCGCAAAAGGTGCTTCTGGATATCCGGGGCGACCTGTACCACCGGCTTCAGACCCTCCCCCTGCGCTTTTTTGACCAGAACCGAAAGGGCGACCTGATGAGTCTATTCACCAATGACGTGGACACCATCTCCGACGCCCTGAACAACAGCTTTGCGGTGCTGATCCAAAGCGCCGTTCAGCTGGTCGGCACCCTGGTGCTGCTGTTCCTGCTCAACTGGCAGCTGTCCTTCCTGGTGCTGATTGGATATGGGGTCATGTTCTGGTACATCCGGTACAGCGGGACGCGCAGCAAATTCTATTTCAACCGCCAGCAGGAGCACCTGGGCGATCTGGACGGATACATCGAAGAGATGGTGGCCGGACAGAAGGTGGTCAAGGTGTTCAGCCACGAGCAGGCCAACCTCCAGGGCTTTCTGGAGCGCAACGAGGCCCTGTGCCAGGCCGGCACCAGCGCCCAGAGCTATGCCGGCACCATGATTCCCGCGGTGGTGACCATCTCCTATCTCAACTACGCGCTCATCGCGGTGCTGGGGGGCATCATGGTGATCCGCGGCCACTCCGACCTGGGCAGTCTGGCCAGCTATCTGGTCTTTGTCCGCCAGTCGGCCATGCCCATCAACCAGCTGACCCAGCAGGGGAATTTCCTCCTGGCCGCTCTGGCCGGTGCGGAGCGGATTTTCCAGACCATGGAGGAGCCCGCCGAGGTTGACGAGGGAACCGCAGAGCTGGTGAACGTGCGCCGGGAGCCCGACGGGGCGCTGACGCCCTGCCGGGAAAACACCGGCCAGTGGGCCTGGCGGGACACCCCCCGGC
>CALVCB010000102.1 GCA_944325965.1 uncultured Bacteroidales bacterium | reverse complement strand
TGCTGTCATGACAATGATTGACAATAATTTCGTTTTAGACATATCCAATTCTTCCTTGTTTCGTTGTTATCTTTTTTTCTGGCAGGCACTGTCATTCCCCTATGACAATGAACGTAGGGAAATGGTCGCTGTAACCGCCGATGAATGACCCGTTCGAGAATGTCCTGAACGGATAGCCCTTGTACTGGCCGTTCTTTGTGATCATGAACGGCCTCTTGAACACGACGCCGTAATTCCCCTTCTTCCCGATCTGCCTGATCTTCAGTCCGCCGTCCGGGGCGTTGAGAAGGGTCTCGTTGACCATTATTATATCATAGATATTCCAGTCCCCGCGGTAGGCGATAGAGCCGTAGCCTTTCTTCAGCATCGACAGGAACGGGGAGAAGAAGTCCTCATGCCCGACTTCGGCAGGGTCCTCCTTGCCATGCAGATATTCCGACATGCTGATATCCGTAGGGTTGTCGTTCATGTCGCCCATGACCACGACCTTTATCCCCGGGTACTTCTCCATCATGTCCATGGCATGACAGTAGATGATCTCCGCTCCGCGGCTTCGCAGGTCACCGCCCTTGCCCCCGACACGCGAAGGAAGGTGCGCAACGTATATGGCGAAGTCCTCACCGGCAATCTGCCCGTGCACCATCAGTATGTCCCTGGTCTTGAAGGAAGCCTGCAGCTCCTCGCCCATAGAGAACTCTATGTCGCTGTCGAAAGTGAATGGGATGGACTCGCTGTCGATATAGGTAAACTGGTCCGGCCTGTAGAGCAGCCCGACATCCACTCCCCTGGCATCCGGGCTGTCATAGTGGACAATCTGGTAGTTGGCCCGGGCGATCTCCGGCTGTGCGACCAGGTCCTCAAGCACTAAGCGGTTTTCTATCTCGCTGACCCCCAACAGAGTATGAAATGCCCCGTTGGCCTCGGCCATGGCACCGATGACGGAAGCCATGTTCTGGAGCTTTTTCTGGTACTTGACATCGGTCCACTTGTTCTGGCCTTCAGGCAGGAACTCCTCGTCGTTCTTCGCCGGATCGTCATACGTATCGAAAAGGTTCTCAAGGTTGTAGAACCCTATCACGTAATTTTTTGAAGGCGTGTCCGCCTGCGCAGGGATCCTCACCAGAAGCAGGACCGCGGCTACGGATAAGAAGATGAATTTTTTCATATAATCATGGTAAAATTTCTTTCTGTTCCCTGTCCGGAATTCCGGACGTTAATTAATCCATATCCCCGACTGCGGGGTCTCGGCCTCGACCCTTGCGGCGTTCGCCTCCCCAATCACTGAGGATAGGTTCACGAAAAAGTCGATGCCGGTCATTTCCTCCAGTTCATCTATGGAATACAGCATGGAGGCGTCCGGGACATCCTGGCTGTAGCTCCGGTGCTCGAGGTAGAATGCCGCGGCCGAATATCCGCCCACCCCTGTCGTGGAACCGGTCTTCTGGTATTTCAGGAGAGCCTTGAAATAGGCTGAAGGGACTGTGACCTTCTTGCCTTCGTTGTCATTGGCGGTCTGTGTACTGCCATCAAGCACGCATCCAGTGACCACATACAGGGTATCAGCCCCGATGGCGACACTCCTGACATGGTTCTCCAGACCGGCCCAGATTCCCTGGTTGAAGCCACTGCGCTGCGGGGTCATGTTGCTGAAATAGAATGTCTGACGGTTGGAATCCCGGTTCTGCCTGTCCGCGGAAGGTATCTGGTGCCCTCTGTCGAAACCGGGCGACCCGCCGCTCGGGAAGCCCCTGAACAGGCACGGCTGGTACTCCTGCGGGATTTCCGGGTCGTACTGCCAGTCGTCCGTCCTTCCGACATCCTCCGTACCTATGGTCCAGCGGCTCAACGGATAAGCCACCCAGCGGGCGGCAAGGGCAGCGTCATCCCACAGCAGGGAATAGTTCCGCGTAGGGATTCCGCCGACAGTCATTCCGTGGATGACGAACCTGGTACCGTCCGCATCAGGGACAGACGGGAGCTCCATCCATCCCGGAACCGCGACCGGAGCGTCGTCTCCGCCCTGCCCCGGGGTGTCACCGGACCCGGCAGAGGCCTTCTGCAAGAGAGTGCAGAGGGCGTCCTTCCCGCCGGAGGTTAGTACAATGGTTACTGAACGGTCCGAGTCAGACTCGTTTTCAGAGTATCTCAAAAGGATGCTGTTCCTGCTGCCCGTACCCGCGGTAACATCAGCTTCGGCCCATCCCTCATCACCGTCCCGATACGAAAGGGTGATAACCCAATCACCTGAAGCATCGACCGTTATGAACTGGCTCCCCTGAGAAGAGGCCACTTCGGCATACTGGAGGGAAATGGAGATGCTCCCGTCCCCTGTATCCGCCGTCTCGCACGACACTGCCGTCACAACAGGCAGCAGCGCCACAAACATCCGCAGGAATAATCCGTAATTCTTCAATACAATATATTTTTATGTCAGTCAAGTGTTCATCTGTCATCCACGAGTCAGACTCACATTACTTTAGAGAATAAAGGGGTGCCCGAAGACGGGCATCCCTCTTAAAATTAGTAAAATGAATACGTTTATTCACCGTAAACTACTGTAATTTGGCTGATTCTAACCTGAGAATTAGATGACTGAGCCTCAAATTTAGCAATACTACCATTCCACTCAATTGTAAAATTTTCAGTATCAGCTACAGCTGTAGAACCATCAGAAACTGCCAGATCAGAACAGTAATCTTTCCCTCCCGTAGTGGTCAATACCACTTTCTTTATAACGCCACCATCAACAGCGCTGATTACCAACTCACTGCCTTTATACACACGTATATGGTTACTATCTGGAGTTCTTGCCGTATTTGTTGATTCATGTTTATAATAACCTACTTTAATTCCTTGATCTGTCGCAGAATACCCCGCACCATAGACAGGATCCGTTTCCACCGCCCATGACTGGTTTTCTGCACCTACGGTCCATGTTACTTCGACATCGCCTTCCGCCATTGGTGCAGCCTGTGTTACAGCAATCTCATAAGATTTTGTTGCGACATCAGCTGTAGTAGACACTGTGATTGTAGCCTCACGTGGTCCAGAAGCAGTGTTTTCTGTTGCCTTAGCAGTAACCTCAGCAGTTCCGTTTCCATTGGCAGGATTAACAGTAAGCCATTCAGCATCAGATGTCACCGTCCACTCGACGTTGGAATTGATTGAGAATGCATAATCCCCACCTGTTGCCGAGAAAGACATAGAAGATTCCGATATATTGAAATATGGTTCAGAACTCTGCTCAACAGCAGTCGGCAGTATAGAGAAATATCCGCCACCATTAATACCTGCAAAATATCCTATAATCACAAGATTCTGACCTTCAACAAATTGCTCATCAAATGAAGAACTTACAGGAGTACCTTGAACAGAACCGCCAAAATCAATATTTGTATGACTGCCATTCTTAACAATCATTCCTGTAACCTGAATCATAGGTGATGAAGCACTATAGTATGTATCAATCTGTGCAGAAGTAAGAACAGATGGTGTCTGTTCCCTGGCAGTAATAGATTCTGAAATTGTCTCTACTGTAGGACTGCTTAACTGTACAAGCGCAGGAGATCCCTGCCCGTAAGTAGCCTTTTCTCCAGTCACTCTAACCACATCACCAACATTTACAGAAGGTGTTTCCCGAGTATAAATGTACAGATTCTCGTCTCCGCCGTCATTGATTATAAAGCTTATATTACTAACTGCAATAACCTGTCCCTTCGTAATAATATTCCTTGCATCTGTAGAAAATACATCAGCAATTGCCATCTCCTGCGCCGGTGCATCCTCGAATCGAGCCCCAGTCATTCCCTCTATATCAGTCAATTGAGACAGAGAAAGCTGTATTTTGCTGTTATAGATCATTGCAACACCTTTCAGCATTCCGGATCCCTGAGGGACAGCCAGATCAATCAATGACTGTGCAGAATATCTACCTGAATAAACAACAAATGTATTTCCGTTCTGATCTTCTACAGTGATTTCCGTAAATCTATCAGATGATGCTTCATAAGCAAATGTCTTATCCAAATCTTCTGATACGACCTGAACAGGGCCTACAGCAATATACTGACCTTCATATTTGTTGGCAAGAAAATCCTCAATAGACACTTCCTTTGCTTCTACAGTATTTCCAGATGACAGTTTTACAACATTGGCATACGGAATGCCATTAATCTGAAGAGTTCCATTGTAAAATTCCAAAGACTGGCCAGACAAATCCACCTCAAGTTCATCTCCGAAAGCCGGAACCTGATCTTTCTTAAAAGACTCAAACCGTAACATAATACCGGCAGTCTCATCCTGCACATATACATTCTGACCAGCAGACTGATTATTTAGATCTATACTGGAAACGACAGTCGCTTTTATCTTGGTCCCATTATCTACAACGACAGTTTCCCCTGTCTTTGCAAGATTTCTTATCGACTCAATTGTAGAATATTGAGTTTCTATCACTCCTTTCTGCGTTACCGTGAGATCCTGGTAAACTGTTCCGTTTGTGGCAGTGAATCGGATTGTTGCAGTCCTGTCTGCGTCACTGTTGTCTGTAACTGTGACAGTGACTGTCTGAGGCTCTGAAGAAGCCGAGCCTGAAGCCGGAGAAAATGTCACCCATTTTTCGTTTTCATCCTGTTCGATGGTCCAGTCCCGGGTGGAAGTGACTGTCAGGGTCTTGGCATTATCCGCCCCACCCGTCTGCTCAAATTCGAGGGTCGTAGGGTCCAGAGTAATCTCCGGAGCACCCAGATCCTCTTCTTTTTCCTGACATGACACCAGGACAGCGGCCGATGCCATCATGCCAAAGAATAACTTTCTGATTTTCATAGTAATAATATTTAAATGTTTAGCCTGTTGACAAACGTTTATTCGGCAAAGGTATCAAAATAGGGGACAAATGCAAAAGAATCCTAATTA
>CALVCB010000101.1 GCA_944325965.1 uncultured Bacteroidales bacterium | reverse complement strand
TTTCCAAACACAATGTATACAGAAAGAGTGTTCCACGTGGAACACTCTTTCTGTATACAAATAAGAAGTTGTTTAAATTTTATCAATATAAATTTATGTAAGATTTCCGATGGGAAATTCCATGAAATTAATACCAGTTCTTAAACACCTTACTATCTTCCAAAATAAACAAGCAACACTGAAATATCTGCAGGAGACACCCCGGAAATACGGGAAGCCTGAGCTATGGTTTTCGGTGCATACTTCTTCAACTTCTGACGACATTCTATAGAAAGACTCTCCACCCTATCGAAGTCAAACCCGTCCGGTATTGACAGATGTTCAAGTCTCATTATTTTGTCTGCAAGCTTCTGTTCACGCTCTATATATCCTCTATATTTTATGGATATTTCAATAGAGTCGAGAATTTCATTGACAGCCTTGGTCTTGACGGCCTCCTGTAAGGTATTTCCGGAAACAGAATCAGGAAGCGGATAGCCACAATTCCACCTCAAAACAGACAAAGCATTCTTATATGACCCCGTCTTCCCGGTATAGGCAGAATCAGCTTTTTCAGTTATTTCTTTCCCATAATTTAAATCTTTCAAAACTGATATATAGTCGAATTTTTCAAAAATGTCTTCCGGAAAAAGCATTCCAGAAAAAATACCGGTATGGAAATCCATTCCACTTTTCGATATTGTTCCACGTGGAACAATATCGAAAATATCCTTTACTTTTACATTAGGCCTTAAAATAAGGTCAGAATATTTTTTTCGGGAATCAACAACAGCAGAGTTCACAGATAACAAATAATCGTTCACCCTTTCCGGTTTGACAGAGGATGTTTCAAAGAAATCTGAATACTCAGAAGCAGTTTCATATTTCCTCATTGTATAGTCGTAACGGAATTTATCCGCAAGACCTATATTATAAGAAAGAGGTGTAAGCCTCAAATCAGCATTGTCCTGACGGAGAAGTATCCTGTACTCAGCCCTCGATGTAAACATCCGGTACGGCTCATCCACACCTTTAGTAATAAGATCATCAATAAGGACACCTATGTAAGCCTGGTCCCTTTTCAATATGAAAGGCTCCTTCCCATGTACCTTAAGGTGAGCATTTATGCCGGCAATTATCCCCTGCGCAGCAGCTTCCTCATATCCGGTTGTTCCGTTTATCTGCCCTGCAAAGAAAAGGTTCTCCATATTCTTGAGTTCAAGGGTAGGCTTTAGCTGCACAGGATCGAAATAGTCATATTCCACAGCATAGGCCGGACGGAATATCTTCACATCCTCCAGACCCTCTATCGCATGGAGGGCGTCTATCTGTATATCCAAAGGAAGAGAAGAAGAAAATCCCTGGAGATAGTACTCATCCGTAGACCTGCCCTCAGGCTCGAGGAAAAGCTGGTGGGAGTCCTTGTCAGCAAATGTCCTCAATTTATCCTCTATACTCGGACAGTATCTCGGACCAATACCAGTTATCATCCCTGAAAAAAGAGGAGAATCCTTGAAACCGCTCCTGAGGATGTCATGCACATGCTGATTGGTATGAACTATATAGCATGGCATCTGGGGAGTCCCGTTCTGCGCAGTAGAAAGGTAAGGAAGATAAGAAAACTTGTCAGGATCCGTATCACCTTCCTGTCTTACAAGCCTTTTCACATCAACGGATGAAATGTCAATCCTCGGAGGTGTCCCTGTCTTCATCCTCGCCGTCCTGACACCCATCTCCATCAGCCGGGAAGTAAGGCCATGTGACGAAAGCTCCCCTATCCTGCCACCCTCAAACTGGTTCCTTCCTATGAAAAGTTTCCCGTCAAGGAAGGTTCCGGCAGTCAGGATAACCGTCTGAGAATCGAATATTGCCCCTGTAGTCGTACGACAGCCCGAAATACGCGACCCAGAAAAGGCAAAATCCGTTACGGTATCTTGATAAATATCTAATTTACAATTAGTTTCAAGGATTTTTCGCCAATTTACACAGAACTGCAATTTATCACATTGGGCACGTGGACTCCACATAGCAGGCCCTTTCGAGCGGTTGAGCATCCGGAACTGTAGCGTAGAAGCATCAGTCACTATTCCGGTATACCCTCCGAGAGCATCAATCTCCCTCACAATCTGTCCTTTCGCAATCCCCCCTACCGCAGGGTTGCAGGACATCTGGGCAAACTTGCCCATATCCATTGTAATAAGAAGAACGGAAGAACCCATATTAGCAGCAGCCATTGCAGCCTCGCAGCCGGCATGGCCCCCACCTATTACAATTACATCATAAACCTTCTTCATCAAAGCAGCTCCCTAAGCGAAAGATAATAGTCCTCTTTCTTCCTCATCACGGCAATCTCCTCCTCCGTATGGTCATCATAACCTATAAGATGAAGCAGGCCATGCACAATCACCCTGTTAAGCTCGTCCCTGAAGTCGGTACCGTATTCTATGGAATTCTCCTTCACAGTCTCAACACTTATAAACAGGTCTCCGGATAGCCTGTCGCCCTCACAATAGTCAAAAGTGATTATATCGGTAAAATAATCATGCTGTAGATACCTCTGGTTGACATCCAGGATATAATTGTCAGAACAGAATATGACCGATATGTCCCCTATCCTCTTTATCTCGCTCTCCGCAACCAGCCTGAGCCACCTGCTGCAAAGGGTCTTTCCCTTGAAGATGAAGTCGATATCCTCGTAATAGTACTGAATCATGGCAAAAATTTTCGGCAAAGATAAAACTTAACGGAAAAAATTATGAAATAAAAAATAAATTCTTTAACTTTACGCCGCTAAACCGGAAATAAACACGTATAATATGGAAATCAAAAAGTCACCTAAAGCCAATCTTGAAAACAAGAAGTTGCTTTTTACAGAGATTGGTCTGATAGTAGCTCTCGGTATCGTCTACTTCGCATTCGATTGGAGTACAGCCGAGAAGCAGGTTTCTGTCTTTGAAGAGACCGCAGAAGTAGTGGAAGCAGAGGAAATGATCCCTATCACCCAGGAAACTCCGCCGCCACCTCCAACTGCAGCACCGAAGATTCCTATCCTGTCCGACCAGATTGACATCGTGGACGATGAAATCCAGGTAGATGACAACCTGTTCATGAATCTTGAAGATGACGCCAGCATGGGTGTCGAGATTATGGACTATGTCGAGACTGTAGAGGAAGAAGTCGTAGAAGAGGAAGCTATTCCTTTCCAGTTTGTGGAGGAGAAACCTTCATTCATGGGCGGTGATGCCAACGCTTTCTCCAAATGGGTGAATGAAAGGCTCGTGTATCCGGAAATAGCAAAGGAAAACGGTGTATCAGGCCGTGTTACCCTCCAGTTCACTGTAAATACAGACGGAACTGTAAGCAACATCAAGGTTCTCCGTGGTGTGGACCCTTCACTTGACAAGGAGGCCGTCAGGGTAGTATCGATGTCACCGAAGTGGACTCCTGGAAAACAGAGGGACCGTGCAGTAAAGGTAACATACACATTCCCAGTTATCTTCCAGTTGAGATAAACTTGAAACAGAGACTATAAAAAGGTCCGACCAAATTTGGCTGGACCTTTTTTATTGTAAATAATATGACTGAATGCAAAGGAAACAGCCTTAATGCAAATTCGTTGAACTGACATTAGATAATTCCAAAACAGTCAATATATTTGCAACCTATTTGAACTTTAGCAATTAATGTATGATTGAAATTAAAGAGAAATATACAGAAAAGGCGGTATTTGTAGGGGTAATCAAACAGGGAGATGATGAAAGGCAGGTCCTGGAATACCTCGACGAACTTGAATTTCTTGCAGAAACAGCAGGCGCCGAGGGTACAAAGAGGTTTATCCAGAAAGTGGACAAGCCTGATTCAAGGACCTATATCAGAAGCGGCAAACTCGAAGAAATCAAGGAATACATAGCCGAAAATGAGACCGATGTTGTCATATTCGATGACGAACTCTCCCCTACCCAGCTCAGAAACCTGGAAAGGGAGCTTTCATGCCGAATACTGGACAGGACAAACCTTATTCTGGACATCTTTGCACAAAGGGCAAAGACAGCCTATGCAAAAACACAGGTAGAACTGGCCCAGTATCAGTATCTCCTGCCCCGGCTCACAAGGATGTGGACGCACCTCGAAAGGCAGAAGGGAGGCATCGGAATGAGAGGTCCGGGAGAGACACAGATAGAAACCGACAGACGTATCATCCAGGACAGGATAGCCAAGCTGAAAGAGCAGCTGAAGAAGATAGACAAACAGATGGCCTCCCAGCGCGGGAACAGGGGTTCCCTGGTGCGCATTTCACTCGTCGGGTATACAAACGTCGGGAAAAGCACACTTATGAACCTGCTTGCAAAAAGCGACGTATTTGCCGAGAACAAGCTGTTCGCCACTCTCGACACTACTGTCCGCAAGGTAGTGATAGAGAATGTCCCGTTCCTGCTGAGCGACACGGTTGGATTCATCAGGAAACTGCCTACACAGCTCGTTGAAGCTTTCAAAAGTACACTTGACGAAGTAAGGGAGGCAGACATACTCATGCACGTTGTAGACATCTCGCATCCGAACTTCGAAGAGCACATCAGGGTAGTCGAGGAGACACTGCGGGATATTAACGCAATAAACAAGCCTATTTTCGTCGTATTTAACAAGATCGACGCCTATAGGTATGAGGAGTACGATGAGTTCTCGTTAGAGCCAAAAAAGCCAGTAAATTACACCCTTGAGGAATTCAAGAACAGCTGGATCGCCAAGGAGAACACCCCATGTATCTTCATATCCGCCAAAAACAGGACAGGTATAGACAAACTCCGCTCCGACCTATACAAGATGGTCGCGGAAATACATGCGGGCCGTTATCCGTTCGACAATTTCCTCTGGTAAAAAATAACCTGAATCAAAAGTTTATACCAGACTGCAGTCAAGAGGGAAAAAGAAACCAATAAGAAGCCCGATCAGTATCCCTAAAACAAGGGATACAAGCATAAAGATAAAAAGATTCCTGTTTTTTTTCTTCATAGGATAAAAGAAAAGCCGGCATGGAAAGCC
>CALVCB010000100.1 GCA_944325965.1 uncultured Bacteroidales bacterium | reverse complement strand
CATTACTCGGTGGGAGTGGACGGCATCTCCGTCGCCATGATACTGCTTTCCGCAATCATAGTCTTCACCGGCACTTTTGCCTCATGGCAGATGAAGACCAACGTCAAGGAATTCTTCATGTGGTTCTGCCTGTTGAGTGTAGGAGTGTTCGGATTCTTCATCTCGCTGGACCTCTTCACCATGTTCATGTTCTACGAAGTGGCCCTCATCCCGATGTACCTGCTCATCGGAGTTTGGGGAAGCGGGCGCAAGGAATATTCGGCCATGAAACTGACACTGATGCTGATGGGAGGGTCCGCCCTCCTGCTGATAGGCATCCTCGGCATATATTTCGGAGCCGGGGCCACTACCATGAACATCATGGAAATCGCACAGATGCACAATATCCCGATGAATCTCCAGCGCATCTGGTTCCCGATAATCTTCATCGGGTTCGGAGTGCTCGGGGCGCTGTTCCCGTTCCACACATGGAGTCCGGACGGCCACGCTTCAGCCCCTACCGCGGTCTCGATGCTCCATGCCGGGGTGCTGATGAAGCTGGGAGGATACGGCTGCTTCCGTGTAGCGATGTTCCTCCTGCCTGACGCCGCGCAGGAACTCAGCTGGATATTCATCATACTCACTACCATATCAGTAGTCTACGGGGCGTTCTCCGCCTGCGTGCAGACAGACCTCAAGTACATCAACGCATACTCGTCCGTTTCTCACTGCGGACTGGTGCTCTTCGCCATACTGATGATGAACACCACCGCCGCCACGGGTGCAGTGCTCCAGATGCTGAGCCACGGCCTGATGACAGCCCTCTTCTTCGCCCTGATCGGCATGATCTACGGGCGTACGCACACAAGGGACATCAGGGAGCTGAGCGGACTGATGAGGATAATGCCTTTCCTGTCGGTATGCTATGTGATAGCCGGTCTGGCCAACCTCGGCCTCCCGGGCCTGAGCGGATTCGTCGCCGAGATGACCATCTTCAACGGTGCCTTCATGGAGAATGACACCTTCCACCGCGTAGTGACAGTGATAGCCTGCACATCCATAGTGATTACGGCTGTCTATATACTCCGCCTCATAGGGAAGATACTCTACGGCACATGCACCAACCCCGAGCACCTGAAGCTCACTGACGCCACCTGGGACGAGAAACTCGCGGTAGTGATACTGATTGTCGCGATTGCAGGCCTGGGACTCTCGCCGCTGTGGATGAGCGACCTCATACAGCAGGGCGTAACGACTGTAATTTCTCACATCTTGAACTGAAATGGACATGGATTTTTCTGGAATACTGACATATATGCGTCCTGAGCTCGCCCTGATGGCAGCCATGGTGATTGCATTCCTGTATGACCTCATTGCAGGAAAGAGTGCACGCAAATTCTTCAATCCGCTGATGGCCGTCCTGATGCTCGCCTGCACTGCAGCCTGCGTCATCCCGTTCCCGAAGGAATCCGGGGAGGTGTTCGGCGGCATGTATTCATACGAGCCTGTACACAGCATCATCAAGGCAGTGCTGGCTTCAGGCACTCTCATCGTGCTTCTCCAGGCGGACACCTGGCTCAAGAGGGAAGACACCGAGTTCAAGAGAGGGGAATTCTATGTGCTGACGCTCTCCACCCTTCTGGGCATGTTCTTCATGATCAGCGCAGGACACTTCCTGATGTTCTTCATAGGAATGGAACTGGCATCCGTGCCGATGGCATGCCTGGTGGCGTTCGACAAATACAAGAAGAACTCGGCCGAGGCCGGGGCGAAGTTCATACTCAGCGCCCTGTTCTCCAGCGGGCTGATGCTCTACGGAATCTCGTTCCTGTACGGCACCTGCGGCACACTCTACTTCAGTGACATGCCACAGCACCTGACAGGCTCCGCCCTGCAGATAATGGCCTTCGTGTTCTTCTTCTCAGGCCTGGGATTCAAGATTTCGCTGGTGCCGTTCCACCTGTGGACAGCAGATACATACCAGGGAGCCCCGACTGCCGTGACATCATACCTTTCAGTCATCTCCAAAGGCTCTGCGGCATTCGTGCTGATGGCCGTGCTGGTAAAGGTATTCGCCCCTATGGTGGAGCAGTGGCAGGCGGCCCTGTATGCGGTGGTCATCCTGAGCATCACAGTGGCCAACCTCTTTGCCGTAAGGCAGCAGGACCTCAAGCGCTTCCTCGCCTTCTCGTCCATCTCGCAGGCAGGATACATCATGCTGGCGGTGATAAGCGGCTCGTCGTTCGGAATGACATCCCTGATATTCTATGTGCTGGTATATCTAGCGGCCAACCTGGCTGCATTCGGGGTCATCTCCACAGTCGAGCAGCACAGCGGCGGCAAGGTGAACATGTCGGACTACAACGGCCTTTACAGGACAAACCCGAAGCTCGCCGTGGTGATGACACTCGCCCTGTTCTCCCTGGCGGGGATACCTCCCTTCGCAGGCTTTTTCTCGAAGTTCTTCGTGTTCGCCGCGGCTTTCCAGGAGGGCTTCCACGTGCTGGTGTTCATAGCTTTGATAAATACTGTTATCTCGCTGTACTACTACCTGCTGGTGGTCAAGGCCATGTTCATCACCCCTAACGAGTCCCCTGTCGCCGCTTTCCGCAGCGACTGCAGCACCCGCATCAGCCTGGTTCTGTGCCTGGCCGGAATCCTGCTCCTGGGAATCGTCAGCTCGGTTTACGACGGGATCAACCTGTTCTCATTCGGGCTGTAGTGGTCCGGCATCGGGAGAAGGTCATCCGGGGATGGGAATAGCGGAACCCTGGAGCATTGTGTTTTTTACAATAGATTGAATTTAAAGGACTTATGAAAACAGGGCGTGTTTCTGACCGTGTAAAAAGAATGGCTGAAGCATGCCTGTATTTTGTATTGTGCTGGAAATGAATGTGTTGAAAAAATTGCGTATGCGCCTGGGTTCAAAGATACATGTCTCATCCGGGAGACTTCTGATGATACATGGCTATGAGGATTCTCCGAGCGGACATGCCAAAGCTTTTCTGAACAGAATTTTTTTAAGGAATAAATTTGTACTTTTGGCAAACTAAAATTATATACGGCAGGAATACAGAAATTCAAAAGCCTCAGGGAAGACGACTATTATCATGAAGACAAAATCAATCCTGACTTGCATGCTTTTCTGCACAGCAATGGGCATGCAGATGAAAGCACAAGACACACCGTTATATCCCGCCAACAGGGCCCCTCTGCAAGAGACTCCTTATATCGAACTGCCTGTCGGGGCAATCAAGGCAGGCGGATGGCTCCGGGAAATGCTGGAGAGGCAGGCTGAAGGGGCAACCGGACATATGGACGAACTGTACCCCCAGGTAATGGGAAGCCGCAACGGATGGCTCGGAGGGGACGGGGACCAGTGGGAACGGGGCCCGTACTGGATAGACGGCCTGCTGCCCCTGGCCTATATCCTGGATGACGAGAAACTGAAGGAAAAGGTCCGGCCGTGGATAGAATGGACTCTGGCAAGCCAGCAGGACAACGGTTATTTCGGACCTGAGAAAGATTATCCGTATGAATATGGACTGCAGCGGGACAACTCCGCCGACTGGTGGCCGAGGATGGTTGTCCTGAAGATTCTCCAGCAGTACTACTCCGCCACAGGTGACAGGAGGGTCGTGGATTTCATGACAAGATATTTCAGGTACCAGCTCGAAACCCTTCCCCAGAAACCTCTGGGCAACTGGACCTTCTGGGCCAGATACCGTGAAGCCGACAACCTGATGGCTGTCTACTGGCTCTATAACATCACAGGGGACTCTTTCCTTCTCGACCTGGCAGACCTGCTCCACAAGCAGGGATTCAACTTCACGTCATATTTCACTGAAGACGAAGGGCTGAAGCACCTGGCATCCATACACTGCGTAAACCTTGCCCAGGGCATAAAAGAGCCGGTCATCTACTACCAGCAGCACCCTGACAGGAAATACATAGAAGCTGTGGAACGCGGATTCAGGGATATGCGGCTGCTCCACGGACAGCCCCAGGGCATGTTCGGAGGAGACGAAAACCTCCATGGCAGCTCCCCGGTACAGGGGTCGGAATTATGCTCGGCGGTAGAGCTGATGTTTTCCCTTGAAAAAATAATAGGGATAACCGGAGACACAAAATATGCCGACCATCTTGAACGCATTGCCTACAACGCTCTTCCGACACAGATTTCAGACGACTTCATGTACAAGCAGTACTTCCAGCAGCCCAACCAGATAACGGCCGTCCGGGCGCACAGAAATTTCTACGTTAACGACAACCATGCCGGGACGGATGTCGTGTTCGGCACGCTCTCGGGATACCCGTGCTGCTATTCGAACATGCACCAGGGATGGCCCAAGCTGACCTGCCACCTATGGTACGCTACCCCGGACAGGGGAGCGGCCGCAATGGTCTATGCACCATGCGAAGTGACACTGGAAACGGGAAACGGACGGGAAGTTACAATCACGGAAGACACTGCCTATCCGATGGAAGGTACGGTTCGTTTCGGCATCAGCATGCAGGGCAGGAAAACAGAGAAATTCCCGCTGCGCATGAGAGTCCCGCAATGGTGCAAGGCGCCATCCGTCACCCTGAACAATGAAAAGGCCGAGACAGATATCCAGAACGGCATGATCGTAATCGACAGGGAGTGGAGAGACGGGGACAGCATAGTGCTTGAACTCCCGATGGAAGTACGCACATCACGGTGGCACGAGAATTCCGTCGCAATAGAGAGGGGGCCTCTCGTATATGCCCTCCCGCTGTACGGGGAATGGGTCAGGAAAGATGTCCCGGCACATGAGCAGGCCCAGTTCGGCAAGGTATACTACGAAGTGACATCAGATGATACATGGAACTACGGCATCGTGGAACACGCCGTCAGGAATCCGATGGAGGGCTGCAGCGTGACAGTCGACAAAGACAAGCTCGGCAGCGCCTGGTTCTGGAATGAAGAATGTGCCCCGGTCTCCATAAGCATTCCGGCGAAGCAGCTGCCGATGTGGATGAAATATGGCGAGGACGCCGGCCCCCTGCCATATTCGCCTATTTCTACGCCTTCTCCGGAAGAAAGGATAACACTCATCCCTTATGGATGTACTACCCTGAGAATCAGCGAATTTCCTGTGGCGAGACAATAAACTACCGGAGTGGCCCGCAGGTAATACAGGTTTGCCAGCATTCCCATGTCCGCACTGGCAGCGTATCTTGGACGGCACCGGGAGGAGACCATCCTGGGATGACAGTATCCGCCATCATCTGGGCACCGTTCACGATATGTACAGAATAAAGTCCGAAAAGGCGTGAAACAGGATTCTGCCTTATACTTACCTGCTGTATCTTGCAGAAAGGAATCGTCGTGACTGACGGGAAAATAATCCCGGTGCGCCAGGTGATGTCATGCTCGCGGAGGGCGAATCCCATGAAAGCGCAGGCCTTGGGTATAAGCATCAGGTTGATGAGGGCTGTGACCGCCAGCAGGATAAAAAGCGGCAGGCATAGGCCAGTACTGTCCCGCCAATCCTGGCCTTGAGATACCGCTTCTCCAGGGGAGTATAGACCAGATTGTCCACCCTGTCAATATTTTCCATGTCCAACTGTCTGTCCGTCATATCAAATTTGGCTTATTGCACTGTAAATATAGCAATAACAGCTCAATCAGGAGTTGTTACAGAGAATTTTGCAGAAGAGATTTAAGAATTTCGTCGATACAAATTGAGAATTTCCGATTCCCCGCCAAAGTGTTCCTGAACCGTTTTTAAAAAGGAAAGACGTCTATACCTATACAACGGTCCGGCCCGGGAAACTCTTCCCAGGCCGGACCTCAACATATATATTTTAGGGTTAGAGTGGTCAGAACAGTTTCACGAACACCTCTATGGCCTGGTACTCGGCCATGCCCAGATCATTGTAAAGACGTGCGGTGTTCTGGGTCCGGTCCTCGGCCCTCTGCCAGAACTCCCTCGGGTCATCTCCCGGGAACGGGACAATATCCTTCTGGGAGACGTGGCGGTAGATGGCATGGCGCTTCTTGATGAGCTCGTCAGGGCTGAGCGGAACGGCCATGTCGACCTTGCCCAGCTCCCACTCCATCCATGCACCCCTGTAGAGCCATACATGGCATTCCTTCATCCAGGCCTCGCCCTTCAGCTGGTCCAGGGCCTCCAGGACAGCCTCCGTACATACCCTGTGGGTGCCATGCGGATCCGCAAGGTCCCCGGCCAGATAAATCTGGTGAGGCTTCACCTTCTGGAGAAGGTCTATGATGATGTCAATGTCCTTCTGTGTGCGCTGCCCCTTCTTTATTCCTCCTGTCTCATAGAACGGGAGATTGAGGAAATGGGCGTTGGTCTTCTCATTGAGTCCGAAGGACCGTACAGCGGCCCGGGCCTCGGCACGGCGGATTGCGGCCTTGATATCCAGGAGCGGCCTCGGCTCAGGCTCGCCCGGCTTCTTGGTGGCAATGATGGCCTTCACCTCATCGAACTTGTCAGCGAAGCCCAGCTCGTGGGCTGTATCCATATGCTGGAGGACGACATCGTCGTGGACGGCGACATTGCCGGATGTCTCGTATGCGACATGGACGTCATGCCCGTTCTCCACCAAACGGATGAAAGTTCCTCCCATGGATATCACATCGTCATCAGGATGCGGGGAGAAGATCACCACCCTCTTCGGGAACGGCTTCGAGGAAACCGGCCTTGTGCTGTCATCGGCGTTCGGTTTCCCTCCCGGCCAGCCTGTGATGGTATGCTGGAGATCGTTGAAAACATCGATATTGATCTTGTCATACGGACCTTTCTGCTCAAGCAGCTCACCGAGAGAATTCTCGATATAGTCCTGGTGCTGGAGCTTCAGGATAGGCTTGTGCACTGTCTCGCAGAGCCATACGACAGCCTTCCTGACGAACTTAGGCGTCCACTCGCAAGGGCCGACCAGCCATGGGGCAACAACACGTGAAAGGAGGCTTCCGGAATTGTCATCCACATAAATGCTTATATTGCTGTGCAGCTGCAGCCATGACGCCGGGCAGGAAGGGTTCACCGGTCCCTCCACAATATCACGCACCGCTCCAGCCTTGTCCTCTCCCCATGCCATGAGTATGACACGTTTCGCACTCAGCATAGTTGATATGCCCATAGTGACCGCCGCTTTCGGGGTGATGGACAGGTCACCGTTGAAGTTCCTGGACTGTGCCTTACGGGCCTTGTAGGAAAGCTGGACCACACGTGTGCGGCTCTTGTCGAGGGAGCCCGCCTCGTTGAATCCCACCTGTCCCTGCTCCCCTACTCCCATGACCAGGAGATCCAGGCCGGAAGCGGCCTTGTCGAAATCAGAGCAGTATTCAGTGATATTGTGTTCATGTCCTTTACCGTCAGGAATATGGATATTCTCCGGCTTCACATCCACAAGATTGAGGAACTCGTCATGGAGCCGGCGGTTTCTGCCCTGGCCGCCAGCCGCCACTGCCGGATAATATTCGTCTATGCTGAATACCTCGACATCGGCAAAAGACACCTTGCCCTCATTGTAGAAACGCACAAGCTCCCTGTAAAGGGTCACAGGGGTAGTCCCGGTCGTCAGTCCGAGACGGAAGACCCCGCCCTTGTGTTCTTTGACGGCCGATACAATAATTTCGGCTATCGCCTCACTGGCGGCGTCCGCTTCATCGAAAATCTCGGCAGGAATCTTCTCGTAGCTGTGAAGAATATCTTTCGGGATGCCTGCTTCTATGAGACCTCCGTCCTTAGGCAAAGAAAAATGCTTCATATATCCAAAATTTTAGTACAACCCACAAATTTAATAATATCTGTTATTCAATATTACGTCAATAATAAAAAAATTAAGCATTCACCATGAATTGTACGCTAACTGTCATATGACAAGAGCCGGAAGTGCCTGCAGTACCTTTGACGTCGGGAACAGACCAGGATTCACTGATTATAGGAATCAGTGAATCCAGACGGTAAGTCCCGCCATCACGATAGACACCATGCTCATGAGCTTGATAAGGATATTAAGGGACGGACCGGAAGTATCCTTGAACGGGTCCCCGACAGTGTCCCCCACGACAGTGGCCTTGTGGCACTCGGAGTTCTTCCCTCCGAGGTTGCCCTCCTCAACGTACTTCTTCGCATTGTCCCATGCCCCGCCGGAATTGGCCATGAAAATGGCAAGGACAAAACCGGAGCCGAGCCCGCCGATCAGAAGCCCCATCACACCTGCGACACCGAGGACAAGGCCAACTACCACAGGAACGACAATGGCTATAAGCGACGGAAGGAGCATCTCATGCTGCGCACCCTTGGTAGAAATCTCCACACATCGCGCATAGTCAGGGACGGCCTCGCGGGTGAGGATGCCCTTGATCTCGCGGAACTGGCGGCGTACTTCAGCCACCATCTTCTGCGCGGCACGCCCTACGGCGTTCATGGTCAGGCCGCAGAACAGGAAGGACATCATCGCACCGATGAACACGCCCACAAGCACCGTAGGGTTCATCAGGTCCACATGGTAATACGCCATGAGGTCAGGAATAGTGGCCTCGGCGACATTGATTGCCTCCCCGGCGACCTCGATCACGGTCTGCCCGATGTGCTCAAGGCCGATCTTTATCTCCTCTATATAGGAAGCCA
>CALVCB010000099.1 GCA_944325965.1 uncultured Bacteroidales bacterium | reverse complement strand
CAATCAAGAGATAGCAGGGCAAATAATGCAAAATGTCCTAAATAGTATGATAAGTAATTTAGGAGAATATGCAACTTTTGCAGGAATAGCTACTTCAACTACAAATCCCGGAAATCCCGATGGTCCGGTATTTTATTTTGCATTTTCAAGTGGGCTTTATCCTAATTTTAATTGCACAGAAATAAAAGTTATAGATAATGTAAAGATATTTATGTGGAATGGCTCTGTTTGGAATGTTTATGATACAGGTTTGCCAAATAGTGAAAAAATTATATCGCAAATATCTGATATATTAAACCCTATAATTGAAAATATAAATAATAAAGTAGATAACCAAAAAAACGAAGTAGATGCAGCTCGTGACAAAGCATTATCAGATATAAACGCAGCAGAAACAGCATCAATTACTAATTTCAATAATCAACGAGTTACGCCGGAAATGCTTTCCGAATCCACGTTGCAACTTATAACTTCATCCGGAGGGGGTTCGATTACTAATATGCCTGATGATGAGGATTTATATTCTACGGGAGGAAGTACGAATGTTTTAAAATTCAAAGATAAAGATTATTCTAAAAGCAATTACTCCGGCTTAGGGCGTAAATATTTAAGAAAACGCATACTTGATTCAAAGAATATATTGATTCAAGACGATATAAACAAAGAAAACACTATATATATTATACAATATGATTATGATTTAAACGGAGAGGTTATAAATATACCCGATAATTGTGTACTTGATTTTAAAGGAGGAAGTTTTTATAACGGTATTATTGAATTTAATAATACTATATTTAGTAATATACCTACTAATATGCTATCTATATGTGGAGTTAATAGTTTATTAGGATATGATGATACAAAAGCATTAAATAAATATATAAAAGCGCATATAAATAGTGGATTTTATGATATTGAAATACCTAAAGGCGATTATTACATAAGTATAGATGAAAACAATGATTCATCATCTAATAAAAGTATAAACTTAAATTATGACAAAGTTTATACTATTGACTTTTCCAATGCGCTTATACACGTAAATGCAACTAAAAATAGATATTATAGGATAATAGAGATAAGCAGCGGTTATGTTAATATAAAAAGATTAGTATTGCAGGGGGATAGATTAAATCACGATTATAATACTATTACAGGCACTCATGAATTTGGTTATGGAATTTGTGTAGAGGGAGATAATGTATTTGCTTGTATAGATAACTGTAAAATATATGATTGCACGGGAGATGGGCTAATAAGTTTTGTTAAACAAGAAGGTGGAGTTATAATAAGGAATACAGAAATATACAAATGTAGGCGACAAGGTATATCAGTATTGAGAACGCCTAATATATTAGTAGATACTTGTAATATACATGATATTGGAACATCAGATGAGATAGCCGGAACTGCGCCAATGGGAGCAATAGATTTGGAACCAGCATCTTTAGATAAGACAATAACAAATTGTACTATTATAAATAGCACATTACAAGGATTAAAATCTTTGGTAAGTTCTAATATAGTAAAAAGGTTATATGTTAATAATTGCGCTCTAAAAGGGCAATTTTTATTAGGTCATACACATTGTTATGGAACTACAGTCATTGAAAATTCTACATTATCTAATTCGGATTATCAAGCAGGAATGGCGGTAGATGGTGGTAGAGGCGAAGAAATATATAATAATTGTATATTTACGTGGGAAAGAGGTGCATTATATGGTACTTATAATAATTGTGTAATAAACGGTAGTGCAAAAAAAGAAGATATAAGAATAGCGGTATATACTAATAAATTAAATTCATGCGTTTTTAACAACGCAGTAAGTGCCGGGAATTATGGAGTATATTTTATGAAATTTGATGCTGATAATGCTTTATTAAATTCATGTACATTTAATAATTGTACAGTTTCATATTCAAAGAAAGGACAAGGCGTTTATGATGAAGATGAATTAAAAATAGCCAACGCAGAATATAATAATTGTATAATAAATATCCCAAGGACAAAAATATCTTTATATAGATGCAGTTTTAATAATTGTACTTATAACGGAGGAAGTCAATCATATTCTGAACAAACTATTGATATAAAAGAATGTATATTCAATAACAATAATAATGATTTAGCTCTATTTAATACTGCTACAAAGATAATGGAGCATTGTTCAATATCGGCATATTCTATCCCATCCAATATATTTAATGTTGGAAATAGCAAAGTAAAAAAATCTATATTTAATATAGTTTCAGAACTTAATATTTATAGCATATCTTATGGCGTTATGCAAGATTGTATATTTAATATTGATAGTGAATATACCACTAATGTGAATTTAGATAGGTTATCGGGGTGTATGCTGTTCTATAATAAGAAATTAAAAAACACCAATATTAATGATTCTAATAGAATGCCGACACAAAATATTGAAGGAGATTTCTTTTTTAATACTTCGCTTAAAAAATTTATCTGGTTCGATGGGGTAAATTGGCTAACAGCAGATGGAGAATTATATAATATACC
>CALVCB010000098.1 GCA_944325965.1 uncultured Bacteroidales bacterium | reverse complement strand
GAATGAGCCCTGTAATTATATTCTAAAAAGTGATACGCATTTGGATTATTTGCAAGTCTGTTATAAAAATCACCAAAAAAGCTGTAGTTTAATAAGTCATCTTTATAATTTTCCTTATCTGCATTTTTATCCACATCTTCTATTACTTCATCATCCATAACTGGTGCTAACTGTTTCTGGTCTCCAACAAGTATTATGTGTTTTGCTTTCCTAATAGGCACAGAAAGCTCAGAAAGTAATGCTCTACCTGCCTCATCTATTATTACCATATCAAATACTATTCCTCTGAAATTTCTCCAAGAGCTTACACCTATTAATGTAGCGAATATAACTTGAATTGGTGCTATAAAGTAATCAACCACCTTATCACTTTTCAAGTTTTTATCAACTTTACCAGCATTATTTATATTTGATAAAATTGTGTAGTAACTTTCTTGATAGTTATTTAATGGTTTACAGTCATTTAATGTTTTCATATTTCTTTGTATTATAGTATTCAATACTTCTTTCTCGCTGTATTTCTCAGCTGTTGCAGACATTTTTTTTATATCTCTGCCTATTCTTAATACCTTATGTTCATCACATACTTTCTCTAATACATTATCAACAGCCTGGTTACTTTGAGAAGCAACCAGTATTTTTGCTTTTCTGTCTTTTTTTAAACACTGTTTTACAATCTCTGTAATTACTGTTGTTTTACCAGTTCCCGGAGGTCCTTGAATAAGCAGTATTTCTGCATCTTTTTGTAAATTTAATGCTTTTTTGACAGCTTCTTTTTGGTTATCATCTAAATTTTCATTAAAGAAATTATTGATACCTTCTAAGTCTGTATAATTTACTATCTCTTTTTTTGGATTAATAATTTTTTTCAAAAGCCCGTCTATATGAGATACACCATTTTTTATATCATCAAAAGCCTGCTGCTGTTTGTTATATATCATCTCTCTAACTGTATAGTCATAGCACAGTTTATATTCATCACCTTTTACAAAATTTTTATAAAGCTCATCATTAAGTTCTACTTCAAGCTCAGTATTGTTATTATTATAGCTTTTAACGTTTGCTCCATATTCATTTCCTTTATCATCACTTATAATAATATCATCACCCTGTTTTAAGACCATATATATATTATCTTTATAAACAACCGCCCCTTCAAATAAATTACAAATTTTTTTGCATTTTGTAATTATATTATCTTTTTCATCAACATCTACATATAGCGCCAATTCATTAATATGATTAGTTATAAATGATGCTAAATCATCATATTTTATATCTTCATCAAAATACTTTTTAAGTATATTGGCTGCTGCTTTTTTATTTTTAATTATAAATTTTTCATCATCTATAACTTTAAATTTAATTAACTTATCAGCCTTATTTATATTAACTACATTAACTGCATAATATACTTTTTTATTATTAATTACATTATATATGCTTTTTAAAAGGATTTCTTCCTGTTTTACATCCTTTGTTTCTTTATAATTTTCTGTTTTTTTATGTATACAGTTTCTAATAAATTCTTCTGGGTTATCATAATAGTCATTGTTGCGATTATAATATTCAAACAAGGTATCACTGACTTCTACTGCTCCATTATAATCCCTATCGGTAACTTCATTAAAACCAACAACAAGAAAATAACCATTCTCAAGACCCTTATTTTTAGAGCATAAAAATACATAATCAGATAATATAATAATATAATTATCAATAGTTTCTTTAAATAAAATACGACCTTGTGAAAGTTCTTCTATTTTATCAATTTTATCACCATAGTTATATATATCAAATATTTCTTCAAATCTTTCCTCAGCACTTTTTGTAAATTTTATAGGAATAATGGTTTGATAGCTATTATTTTCATTTTTATAAAGTCTAAAAATGTATTCTAATTTTTCTTTTACATTTATAATATTTGGTCTATTTTCTGGATTATTTTTAATCATATTGCAGAATAAATTTAATAACTCATTTTCATATCCATACTCACTCATATCTTCAATTATCTGCTGCTCATTATAAATTTTGCTTTCATCTACTGTATTATAATAAGCATTCAACATAATCTGTGCTAATGAATAAATATCTGCTGCTTTAGAATACTGCACACTCTTATTTTTTTGTTCAGGTGCTGCAAAAAAATGATTAATATTTTTCAGTATATTGATATATGTATAACCTATATCTAACAAATAGCTGGAATAATCTTCATCTTTATTTGTAATAATAGTGCTGTATGAAAGGCATCCATGAGCTATATTTTTACTATGCAGATATATGAGCGCATCACAAATCTGTATAAAACATGTAAAAAAGCCATTTAATGATTTACTATCAATTAATAATTCATGATTTATAGTATCATACCCTTCTTTACTTTCTCTAATAAGATAATAGAATTCACTATCCTGCTCTACCTGAAAATTTAAGATATTCTGATGGTTTAAATTTTCAAACTCTTTAATAGTAATAGCAGAAATATCATTAATCTCATCTCTGCTAATTCTGTAAATAAGATACTCTACTTCACCATGATTGTTATTACGCACACAAGTAAAAGTAGACTTATTTTGTTCTATAATTTGATACTTACCTAATAGATATTTTTCTGTTTTCATTTCTTCCCCCTTTAAGCTGCCATTGCATTATCAAGCATTTTACAAATATTTTTATATGCTCTGTAATCACTTGGTGTTCGTGCAATTGTAACCATTTTTTTTGTATATTTATGAATAGCTACAATATGTTTTTTTCGGTTTTCAAATACAAACCCTTGTTTTGTATAGATTTTAATAATCTCTTTAATTATTTTTTTCATATTTTATCTCCTTTTTGTGAGTGGGTAGAAACTACCCACTATTATTATTTACCTTTTTGGTTAGGATTTAACTGCTTGCCCCTGTTACATTGGTTTTGGCTATACTGCTTATTCACTCCTTTTGTTCCTTTGTTAGCATTTGGAATGTTAGCAGCATTGTCTTTTGGTGACATTGGTTTACTCATAATCCACCTCCATGTATTTATTTTCTTTGACATCAAAAGATCTATATAGTATGCTGTATATGTGCAATATACTTGTAAAAACATATTCAAACAAGGATTGGTTATGTGCACATTTATTCTTTTAATATCAAATAGTTATAAATTCGTGTTTTATAATCTATAGACAATATTTAAACTATAGATTGATTAATAACATTAATAATAATAAGACTCGACAGGAAAATAGAATATTTAATATTACAAATAAGTTAGAGGTTATATGCCACGACCAAGAGTAGGAACTAGTGAAGATGATTATATAAAAGAATTATATACTAGATATGAAATATATAAAAATCATCCATTAATGCCACCAAGACTCCATGAATATTTTAAGCCTGGTGGTGAACAAACATTAAAAAAAATAATACATAAACAAGAAGTTGAAAATGATTTAAATTTTCTAGAATTCTTTACTCTTATTAGAGAAGTCCCTTTTTTTACTAATTCTAATATAATAACTACAGAATATAATAAAAATATTATGGCTACTCCATTACATACGGATTTTTTTACAAATATTTTTTATGAAGAATATGAGTATAAATTTGATGAATTAATAGACTACATAGTAAAAAATAATATGATTTTTAAAATATATAGGCCAGTTATTTTATCATTAGATGTTATGACAATGGCTAATATTGATAAATATATGATGTATAAAAGTAAATTATATAATAGAGTATTACTGCAATGTTTTAATGAAATATTTAGAGTATTTTATGACTACAATATGCACAGAAGAATAAAAAATCCATATATAAAAAACCAAATAGTTCATATGCCAAATGATAAATATAAAACATTATTTTATACACTAATTGAAGAATGGGAGCTAGAAAAATATGATAAATTATGGGAAAATTTTATTACATCAAGAAAAGTATCTAATCAAATAAGTGATGAATTATTGCTGCCAGTATTGGTGACAGCTTCATCAATGCATGATAGTTTTTTAACTTTTAAAAAAATTAAGTCTGTATTATATTTAGAGCCAATCATTAAAATGCTGCACAGTAGGTATTCTATTAAAGATTTAAATAAAAAATTTATAGAAATAGTTTTTAATTTATCAATCTTTTTTCCAGAGGATACAAATAAATATAACAAAAACATATTTATTAAATTTAATAAAGTGATTGAAGATATTGATAATATATATATAGATAATAAAAAAGCAATAGAATATAAGACTTTATTATCATTTAAAGATTTTTTGTATGAACATCAAGAATGCTCCAAAATTATACAAATACAAGATCCATATCTTATTCAATCATCAAGTATTTTTTATAAAAATATACCATATCAAGAAAAAGTAATACAAGTATTAGAGTATTATCAAAAATTATATAAAAAACTAAACCCACAGGCTGTAAATTTAACTACTGAATTTACTGTGTTTGATAAGTTTATGAAATATACAAATAATCTGCATAAAGATAAAAAGATATTTTTTGATATAATTAATATATTAAAATCTAATATAGATGCACCAGTCAAACAAGAAGAAATAATTAAAATGATAAACATATATTTTGAAGCAGATAGTACAAAACAAAAAGAAATAAATGACTATGTAAATGATATTATACGTAAAGAAATGCTTATATCAGAAGAAATGATATATGGATTTGCTCTTCTTTTAACTCTAAATGATTATGAAAATATAAATGAAAATAATTTTGGAATAGAATTTACAAGAATTTTTTTATCTTTATATTCGTTATATTATACCTATTACTATGTTTACTTTATGAAGAAAATTGCAGATAAAGATGATGATTTTAAAAACTATGGAGATATGTTTATAAATGAATTTGATACACTTAAAGATATCTTTTACAACAACTTTTGTAAACATTCATCTATAATACACATACTTTATAACAAAATGAAAAAAAAATTACAAATATATGATATAAAATTTTTTAAAACAGACAGTATTTTTCTATAACAATATCCAACAATATTTAGATTTTTTATAAATAATATTCATCTTTATATGACACATAAAAATTCATATCAATTCGGTTAAAATAAATCAATAATCAATATATGCAGATATATTAATTAAAAAAGAACAAAAATAAAAATACTAATAACAGAAAACAGAAATC
>CALVCB010000097.1 GCA_944325965.1 uncultured Bacteroidales bacterium | reverse complement strand
AATATTGATATCTTTGCAACTCTAACACGGGTGGCCGAGTATCACCGGAATCGGTGGCCGACTATCGCCCGGAATAAATGATGATTATGAAAGATAATATTGACAAAAAGTATATTGGTAATCGGAAAATTATTATTGAACTTAGGTATGATGCAATACCATCAATAATAGATAAAAAAGGTACAATTGTGGAAGCAATTGAAAAAGCAGATATTATAAATGTATCTCAGTGGGAGATAGGGAATGAAATTGTCCTTAGAGATAACGAAATAAAAGATGATGCAACCAATATTATTACGGTGACTTTTAATCGTTTTAGTTTAATTTCATATACCATAGATTCTATAGAATCTTATTATGCTAAGTTTAAAAAATTATATGATGCAATAACAACTGTTATAGGTAACCCTAATATAAGACGTATAGGTTGTCGCATAATTGGAACTTATAATATAAAGTCAACTAACTACAAGGATATTATTACTCATCTTCAAGAAGAATTTCCAGCAAAGTTCTTTTTAGCCCAATATCCGGCACGAGACTTCATGTTTAGATTGGAGTATGGGAATGGTATGTATCAATTAGGACCGTTAGATATGGATGATGATTTTTACGAAAGAGAATTTAGAGGAAGCAAAACCATAAAACACGTAGGAATTGTCATTGATACTGATAATTATCTAACAAACGATATAAAATCTATTAATGATAAAGAATTGATAAAGGATATTTATGTTTTATCTTTATCTGTGGAAAAAGATCTGTATACAAACTTAGCTAATTTATAATTTAATGAGAAGGCCAAAACAGAAGCAACAAACAAAATCACAGCCAAAGAAAGATTCTGATAATTATGAAGTAGCTAGTATTATGCGCAGAATGTCTTCATATAGCAACCATAGACATTCTTCACAATATATTAATACAGGAACTATAGATACTCCAAAATATAGGAATAGAATTATAAGCAGTAATGATGGATATGGTCAAGAAACGACAGGTACTGCTTCATTAGAATATATGCGGCTTGAGGATCAACTATCAGATTATAATACCAAAAATGAATCTGCACACGAAACTTTACGCACTGATTTTAATGAAAAAATAAATAATCTTTCTTTGAAAACTGATGATAAATTATCAATATCTTGGTTTAGATGGATACTCGCCGGCCTAGTCGCCGCTGTAATACTTATTGTAACAATTTGGATAAACTATTCCTACGATCCTTTAATAAAAAAAGTGGATAAAACATCGGAAGATGTAAGATCAATAGATAAACGTGTAGAACAAATTGATATGAAAATAGAACATTTACAAAATAATTTAGACGAATTAAAGGAAACAAAAGAAAAAAAAGAATTAATTCATTCAGTTCCGGGAACCGTGAAATGATGAACCCCGAAAGTGATTTACGGCTTCCGGGGTTCATGTCATTTCGGCCTTCTTGTGTCAATGTACCACAATATAATCGGCTTATCCGTATGTTTCAATCAGGAATTTCACAAACTGCGGGTCTCCGAAGTTCACCGTTCCTGTATCGTGGCTGTTTAGCGTAGCGATACGTTTCATTTCCTCATCTGTCAGTGTGAAGTCGAAAATGTCCAGGTTCTGCCGCATACGCTCCACATGCGAGCTCTTCGGGATGGCGACGATGCCCCGCTGGATAAGCCATCTCAAAGCCACCTGAGCGGCGGACTTCCCGTAGCCTTTGCCTATGGAGGCAAGCAGTCCGTTTTTTACCACACCTTCTGCACCTTCTCCTCCGAGCGGCCCCCATGCCATCATTCTCGTGCCGTATTCCGCAAGGACCGGCTCTATGCCCTGCTGCTGGACGAGCGGATTGCATTGCAGCTGGTTCACCATCGGCTTGATATCCACATAATGGGCGAAGTCGAAGAAACGTCCTGCCTGGAAGTTGCTTACCCCGATGGCCCGCACCTTGCCTGCACGGTAGGCTTTCTCCATTGCCCTCCACGAGCCGAACACGTCACCGTATGCCTGATGGATGAGCAGCAGGTCGATGTAGTCGGTCTTCAGCTTGCGCAGGCTCTCGTCGATGCTTGCCGCCGCTTTCTCCTCGCCGGCATTCGATATCCATACTTTCGTCACCAGGAAAATGTCCTGCCGCGGAATCCCGCTCTTGCTGACGGCGTTTCCCACGCCTTCCTCGTTGAAATATGCCTGTGCCGTATCAATCAGGCGATAGCCCACGTTCAGCGCATCGCTGACACATCGTTCACATTCCTGCGGGGCCACCTTGAACACCCCGTAGCCCAATAGCGGCATTTCCACGCCGCCAGTCAGTTTGATTGTCTGCATATTGTATTTGTTTAATCGGTTTTTCCGTACATGCAAATGTATGGCGAAAAGTCTTGTCCCTCCATATACGGATTACGGACTGTCATACCATTTTTGCGGATTGCATGTCCCGGACGGTGCTTGCCTGGACGGATTGCAGTTACCGGTTTTCTTCCCAGAAGCGGACGGCATCCTCTATCCATCCTTCGGCCACCGTCCCTGTGCCCAGCCCGAAGCCGTGGGGAAGCCCCTCGTAGGCATGGAACTCTGTCGGAATGCCGATGCTGGAGAGGTTTTGCAGCCTCCGCTGCATGGTGCGCCATGGGGCGATGCCGTCGCTGGTGCCTGCACAGGCGTATGTCGCCGCGTCCTGAGGGCTGACCGTGCTGTATCCTGTATATTGCATGATGACAGCGGAGGCTTGCGGCAGGTCCGTGCGTCCGGTCAGCTGACGGAGATAATCCGCATTGCCGAGCACCGCCGGCATGCGTGCCCCTGCCGAACCGCCCCAGAGGGAATAGCCCTCCGTATCTGTTCCCAGTTCATCCGCATGGTCATGTATATAGGCAATCGCCTGTGCAAGGTCTTCATAGGCACAGTCCGGACGGTAGATGAGCGCAAAGGCGTTGTAGCCCAGTTTTGACAGCTTGAGTGCATGGGGAAAACTGTCGTGCATGGCCCCGACGTATGCAAACGCACCGCCGGCATTGCATACGGCGAATGGCGCTCCCGGATTTCCCCGGAAGAAGAACAGGCCCGTGTCGCGCTTCTGCGGATCGGCCTGCTTTTCCTCTTCCGTATAGATGTCGAGGAATACGCTGCCGGCATGTGCCTTCATGTAATTGCAGATTTCGACGGTCTTGTCCGGGTCTATGTAGTTGTACCAGACCAGGCGCAGCTGCTCCAGTGTCCCGCCGCTCCAGTATCCTTCATCCACCGGGAAAATCAGCCGTCCCCATTCTCCGAAAGCCGGGTCGTTCATCACGTCGCTGATGCGGGTGGTGCGGGTGAAAGCCTGTTGCGTCCCTTCATTGATCCCGGTCTGTGGTATCCCATCATTGATTCCGGTTTTTTCCGTGCAGGCATATAATCCTGCAGTCATTGCAGCCATCATGATTGCAAAGGTCATGGTTTTCATCATTTCATGTAATTATACGGCTGCAAAGGTCGTCCTAATCCCTGAACCATATATTACAATAATTGCTGCAAGTACCTGCATTTTTGCGGTTTGTCTGTCCTCTCGCTCCCTATCCCCGGTACTCGGTGGGGCTTACCCCCAGATGCTGCTGCACATAACGGCTGAAATAGGCCGGTGACGAGAATCCGAACATGTCGGAAATGCGCACGAAGGTCAGGGACTTGTCCCTGAGCAGTCGGGAAATGTCCAGTACTGTGTAGCGGTGTATCCAGTAATTGGCGGCATATCCGCTTATCTTCCGGGAGACCTCGGACAGGTATTTGGGCGTGACGCACAGCTTGTCTGCGTACCAGTTCACCTCACGGTGCTCGCGGTATGTCCCGTTCTCCAGCATGTTGAGGAACCGGTTCATGATGGTGGCACTTTGAAGCGGGATGTTGTCTACCCCGTAGATATGGGAGTGGAAATCGAAGAAATCTATTATCAGCATCTGTACGGAGGCTATCAGCAGGTCCCTGCGGAAATGGTGGTTTGTCTGCGCCAGCCGCGCTTCCACCATCTCGAAATCCTTGCGGCACAGCTCCCGTTGTCCGGCATCCAGTTTCATTATGGGATTGAGGAACAGGGCCAGCTGGCCTTT
>CALVCB010000096.1 GCA_944325965.1 uncultured Bacteroidales bacterium | reverse complement strand
AAGTTCCAGTGCGTAAATCTACTCATTTATTTCCATAAATTCCGTAATGCCTTCACCTTTCTCCAGAATTTCAATACAGTAACGTCAGTTCGATGAATTGGTTTTGATTATATCAAACTAATATTCAATACCTTAACTTTAATGACCGGGATTCATCGCACTGCCGTTAAGGATTTCTGTCAGAAATCCTGTCTGTCCACCCCCAGTCACCTGACGGTGACAGCCCCGTCGGGGCATGCGGCTCCGCTTCGCTCCGCCGGCACCTTCACTGCTTCGGTTTCCCTGACGGAAACCTTGCTGACATTCTGGTGCGGCCCTGAAGAGCCCTGTTAAACAGAAATTTAATAGGTAATTCGATGCAATTTAATGAATTAAATTCATCGAATTCACGTTACAGTATATAGCTAATCCTTTTTTATATAGCGGCTGAAGAAACGCCATATCGCACCGCCTGTGTCGATGTCGTCCTCCGTCCAGGAATGGGCGCCTCCGGTCATTTCATAAAGCCATACTTCGTTGCCGTCCTGCCCGCCCTTGAACATATGGGCTATGATCTGCCGGCTCCCGTGATAAAACGTGTCGGTCTGTTCATGGGTACAGCGGTTCACCGCCGCCCAGTAGCCCACCGCAAGCGGCACGGATATGTACTCGCCCCATCCTCCCTTGTTCTGAGGGTCCCCCTGCCACATGGACGTGCGGTCCGCAGTGCCGTGTATCTCCATCAGAGGGACCGGCTTCTTTGCCTTCAGGTCCCTGTACATCCACTCGAGGGTAAGTCCGGCCAGCGGCGCGAAGGCAGAAAAGACATCCGGCCTCAGATAGGCGAGCAGGTAGCACATCTCTCCCCCGTTGGATATGCCCGTGCAGAATATGTTCCTCCTGTCAAGCCCGTACCTGTCCGCCACATGACGGGCAAGGGAACACAGGAACCCCACGTCATCGGTCTCAAGTCCTTCCTGGAAAGGATACCCGACATTCCAGCACGGCTTTCCGCGCGCATCCTTCTCCCCCTGGGGAAAACAGGCCGCGAACCCGTACTTGCGGGCCGCATCGCGCATCATGTATCTGTCCGGGGAGGCCTGGCCTCCATAGCCGTGCAGCATGATGACAAGCGGAGAGCCCTGGGCAAGGCTGTCAGGGACAACAAGCCTGTAGTGCCTTTCCGTCCCCTTGTACCTGTAAGTGAACAGGCTGTCCCCGTCAAGGCCCCTTTCTCCGGCAAAAGCCCGGATACAAGAAACTGCCGCCAGCATTACAACCGGCAGCAGCAACCTCATAATAATGTTTCTCATATAATATTTCCGTGATACCATATCAGTCCCTGCGCGCCCCCATGGCGATGGCGACATAATAAAGCAGTGTGGCAAGTGAGCCTATGGCCGCTATTACGTATGTATATGCAGCCCATTTGAGGGCATCCACAGCCATCGGTGTAGTCTCGGAGTCCGTGATTCCCGAACCGCTGAGCCATGCCACCGCCCTCTGGCTGGCATTGATCTCCACAGGCAGTGTTATGACACTGAACAGTGTGGTCATGGCGAACAGCGCGATCCCGAACCACAGGAGGGCCGGGAAGGAATTGACCATGATGATACCCAGAAGAAGCACCCACTGCACAATGTTCGAGGCGAAGCTTACCACAGGCACCAGGGCCGACCTCATCTTAAGAGGGGCATATCCCACGGCATGCTGCACGGCATGTCCGCATTCGTGCGCGGCCACAGCGGCAGCCGCGACAGACCTGCTGGCATACACGCCCTCGCTCAGGGCGACTGTCTTGGTGGCGGGATTGTAGTGGTCGGTGAGCATCCCGTTGTGCGGGACGACCTTGACATCATAGATTCCGTTGTCATTCAGCATTTTCATGGCAACCTCGGCACCTGTCATACCCGAGCGCAAAGGCACCTGTGAATACTTCCTGAACCTTCCCTGAAGTGTATTCTGGACGATGAAACTGAGCACCATCACAGCAATAAAGATAATCCAGATCATTTTATTGTTTTAAATTAAATGTCAATCTGACAGAATTTTACAAATATAATACAAATAATGCACGGGCGGACACTAAAGCAAAAAGCACGCCTGCACTGACGGACAGGATGAAGGTTCTGCCGAATGTCATGAATTTATGCCTTCTTTACAATAATATTATCTATTTTTGCAGCCTTATTCCAACAAAGCAGAGATGGGTAGAGAAAATGATTTTTCCAGGTTAGAGATAAATCTTCCAGGGTGTCTGGAGAACTACAGGTATTTCAGGGGGAAGCTTGAACCCTCCACCAGGCTGCTTGTCCTGGTCAAGGCCAATGCATACGGGCATGGGGCAGCAGAGTTCGCACATCTGATGGAAGATGCCGGTGCGGACTATCTGGCGGTGGCATACACCGTAGAAGGGGTAGAGCTGCGGCAGGCAGGCATACGGACGCCTGTCCTGGTACTGACGGCGGGGACCGACTTCTTCCCGGAAATCATAGAGAACAACCTGGAACCCGGCATCCCCAATCTCTGTACCCTGAAAGCCTTGTGCGCTGAGCTCGGGCGCCGTGGCATCACGGGGTTCCCCATACACATAAAGCTGGACACCGGGATGCACAGGCTCGGGTTCATGACCAGCGAAATAGACGGGCTGCTCGAATACCTTGACGGCAACAGGAGTGTGGAGGTAAAGTCCATCTACTCGCATCTGGCCGCGGCTGAAGACCCGGACAGTGACGACTTCACACTGGGACAGATCAGGATGTTCCGGGAAAATGCGGACAGGATATCCGGAAGTCTCGGATACAGGCCGCTTTACCATATACTCAACTCTGCCGGAATCGAAAGGTTCCCCCGGTACCAGTTCGACATGGTGCGGCTGGGGATAGGCATATACGGCATCAGCGCGCTGCCGGGCGTAAAACTCGCACATGTGGCTTCATTCAAATGCAACATCCTGCAGATAAAGCACCTGACCCCTGAAGACGGGACAATAGGGTATGGAAGATACGGGCATATTGCCCCCGGAGGGACAGTGATAGCCACCATTCCAGTAGGCTACGCAGACGGCATCGACCGTCATCTTGGCAGAGGGAACTGCTCCTTCTCCCTCAACGGGCACAGGGTACCGACCATAGGCAACATCTGCATGGACATGTGCATGCTGGACATTACCGGAGTGGAGGCGGAAGTAGGAGACACGGTGACAATCTTCGGTGAAGACCCCACCGCCTCGGAACTTGCAGGCATCCTCGGGACAATCCCGTACGAAATCTTCACCTCCGTACCGAGAAGGATAGAGAGGATTGTCATACAATAAACCATCGGATACCAGCAGAATCCCGTCAGAAAGACATTATAAATATTAAAGACAATGAACGGAAGCGCACCTGACACCGACAACAAACACAAAGTACTCTTCGTCTGCCTGGGCAACATATGCAGGTCACCTGCGGCCCAGGGGATATTCCAGGCCATAACGGACAGGGACGGGGCGTCGGAATTTTTCCATGTGGATTCCGCAGGGACCTATTCCGGGCATCAGGGGCAGCTGCCGGACAGGAGGATGAGAAACGCCGCACAAATGCGCGGGTACAGTCTGACGCACCGTGCAAGGCCTGTCGGGATGACGGACTTCCTGGATTTCGATGTGATAGTGGCCATGGATGACAGCAATTACGGAGACCTGATGCATCTCGCCCCGTCGGTGGAGGCTTCCCGGAAAATCGTCCGTATGGCAGATTACCTCACCACACATTCCATTTCATATATACCGGATCCGTACTATATGGGGGCGGACGGGTTCGAACTTGTCCTCGACCTGCTCGAGGAGGCATGTTCAAACCTTTACGCAAGTCTCAAGGATTTTTGAGGACAATCCGAAAATAAAATGCTATTTTTGTCAGGATGCTGTCCCGGTTCTGCCGGCATGGCGTCCTGACAGGCCATACGGATGACAATTTCAACAAATACCTGATATGAAAGGAGTATACATGTTCTTTGCCGACGGTTTCGAGGAAACCGAGGCAATCGCCCCGGCGGATGTATTGCGCCGCGGCGGCATCGATGTGAAGAAGGTCTCTATAAACGGAAGCCTCGGAGTATCGAGCTCCCATGGTGTCCATATACTTACAGACATGACTTTCAGTGAGTTCAGGAACCAGGTAGTGCTTGACGGCACTTCTGCGCAGGATGTGATGATTTTCCCGGGAGGGCTTCCTGGTTCCGACAATCTGGCTGCATGCGATGAGCTTATGGACATGATGCAAAAGCACTATGCCGAAGGCGGATGCGTAGCCGCCATCTGCGCCGCTCCGAGCGTAGTGCTCGGCAAGCTCCCGGATCTTAAAGGCAGGAAGATGACCTGCTATGACGGGTTCGAGCCCGCCCTTGTGGCAAAAGGTGTCGAGTACACAAAGGAAGGCGTCGTGACGGACGGCAACATCATCACCGGACGCGGAGCAGGACACGCCGTGAATTTCGGACTTGCCATACTGGCTTATCTCAAAGGACAGGATGCCGCTGACCAGGTGGCAAGGAGCATAATGCTGTAATATCAGCCTGACATTACAACCATGCAAGTGCATTTCATGAGATTACCTATTTAAATGGTTGATGTTCATGAATGCACTTGTCCTTTTTCCTTTCCTCCCAGAACAACAATCTCCGTAATCTAATCTTTGCACAGTCTTTTTCAGAGCGTTCCAAATAATCATCTGCAACAATATGCTCAAAATAGTCTGCAGGTCCAAATGGAAAATCAATGCTTTTGTCTATTAACGGAAATATTCCGAACTTTACACATCAATATCCTTTGAGTGTTGTCCGTTTGTGGAAATAAATTTCTATATTTGTTCCTGTTGAGAAATCAACGTACATACTGAAAGTGTTTTCGCATAGTCCTTCTAAGAAGATGTGGCAATTTTCAATGATGCAAGGGCGACGGACAGCACTCATTCTTGTTTAGGTCATGTTGTAAGGGGATTTATATTCTCCCGATACTTCATATCTAACCGAGTGTGGGGTATTGGGTATCGTTTATCTGCATCACGGTTAGCCACAACCTTCTTAGGGATAGACGGAATCGGCTCCACACTTTCTTTTTATACAACTTATACAACCACAGCTGCATCTGGAGTCAATGTTGGCATCATATATTTTCCTTGACATGAGACATACCATTTTTATTCTCATCACAATAACTTGCTGTTTTTCATGTGCCAACTCATTAGAGAAACGTGCCGAAAGAGGAAATCCAAAAGCACAATTCGAGTTAGCCGACAGTATCTTACATTCTCCGACTAAAACATTCGGAGATTACACCATAGATGACGCGATTGAGTTTCTTAAAAAATCTGCAGAAAAAGGCTATGCTATAGCACAATATAATTTAGGTGTTTGTTATAGAAAAGGACAAAGCATCAAACAGGACTATACCGAAGCAATCAAATGGTATACGAAAGCAGCTGATCAAGGGCACGTTATAGCACAATATGATTTAGGTGTTTGTTATGAAAATGGGAACGGCGTCCGGCAAGATTATACCGAAGCAGTCAAATGGTATACAAAAGCAGCTGATCAAGGATTTGCTCATGCTCAGAATAATTTAGGTGTTTGTTATGAAAATGGGAACGGCGTCCAGCAGGACTATACTGAAGCCGTCAAATGGTTTACAAAAGCGGCTGATCAAGGATTTGCCCATGCTCAGAATAATTTAGGTATTTGTTATGCAAATGGGATCAGTGTCCGGCAAGATTATACCGAAGCAGTCAAATGGTATACAAAAGCAGCAGAACAAGGACATGCTGATGCCCAACGCAATTTAGGAATATGTTATTACAATGGAGAAGGTGTCCGTCAGAATTATTCCGAAGCAGTCAAATGGTATACAAAAGCAGCTAATCAAGGGCTTGCTTCAGCGCAGTACAATTTAGGAGTTTGCTATGAAAACGGTTATGGTGTCCGGCAGGATTATACAGAAGCCGTCAAATGGTACATGAAAGCTGCAGAACAGGGACATACAGAGGCACAATACAATTTAGGAGTTTGTTATGCAAATGGGAACGGTGTTAGGCAGGACTATACCGAAGCAACCAAATGGTGCATGAAAGCTGCAGAGCAGGGACTTGCAGAGGCACAATATAAATTAGGCGCTTGTTATTATAATGGGATTGGCGTCCGTCAGAATTATTCCGAAGCAGTCAAATGGTATACAAAAGCCGCAGAACAAGGATCCGCTGAAGCTCAACTTGGTTTGGGATGCTGCTATACTTTAGGTGATGGTGTATTACAGGACTATAAAGAGGCTTTAAAATGGTGGCACTTAGCAGCAAAGCAAGGAAATGATACCGCTATAGACATGATTCGCCTTTTATATGAAAGTGGCAATTCTGATGCCGGACATATTTTAAAAAGTTTACAGCAATAATCTACTCCAAAATCTTTATACTGGATGGGAAACAATAGCAATACATTTGAACTGGAAAACAACTACACTGAACAATTTACATACGAAGAATTATAATGTTATGAAATCATTATCTGTTTTATTAATACTATTGGGTGTCAGTGCTTGCAGTGGTATATCTGACACATGGGCCGGCAATGGCGAAAAAAGTACTTCTCCATATTCCGACTCCATATCTATTGATTTGAAAATTATTGATTCTCTGCTGACCAGAGCCGATGCCGGTGATGTAAATGCAATGAACCAGCTTGCTATAAACTATTTTACCGGAGATATTGTTGAACAGGACATATCTTCAGCACTGCACTGGATGTCAGAAGCAGCCTCCAGGAACAGTTTTGACGCATGTCTGACTATTGGAAATTCCTACCTGTATGGGTGGGACGGTTTTTCTTCAAATGAAGAAAAGAAACCGTTACGGAATTATACGACAGCTGAAAAAATATTTCTTATTGCCGCCAATGCAGGTAATATTGAGGCCTATGAAAAACTGGGATTTCTTTACTCTATATGGGATAAAGGCAATGTAGACTTAGATTTAAAACAGTCTTCAGATCAACACTTCCATAAGTCGCTATATTGGTATAAATTAGCTGCTGAAAATGATAGCGTTATCGGTAAATATCACATGGGGCTTTTCCATTATTACGGGTTAGGAGTTGAACAAAGTGCGATAAAGACATTAACATATATTCGGGAAGCAGCCGATATGGGGTTTGAACCGGCTAAGATACTATACCCGATTTTCCGGGAAGAATATATCAGCAACCATAGAAATATCTTATACTGAAACATGTGAAAAGTAATTATATTATGAAATACATAGTCCTTCTTTTAACAATACTGATATTCTCTTCGTGTCATAATCTTGATCCAAAATCGGCACAGAATGAAATTGAGGATTGTCTGAGATTTGAACTTTCGACAAAAGGGGCCCTACAAGAAATGACTTCAATTCATGAGTTCTTCTCATCAATAGGAGTATCCGGAAGGTTTGAAAAGGAAGTTTACAGTTTAGAAGATTATAAAAAGGTCTTATCGTATATATGGCACGCCAAGAAAGTACATAACATTTCATCGTTTTATAGCACTTTTGATTACCTGTGGTTGAATCTTGACGCATACGAATCTTATGACAAGACGGTGCAGAAGTACAGAAAAGTCATAGATGACATGAAGATTGACTACAATAAATATGACCTTGATCTGACCCCCATGGAGAAAATAGGATGGAACAGGTATTTTATGAAAGACAGGACTTCAGGAGCAGAATGTTTTATTACAGTGAAAGGTAATGACATTAATGTAGATATAAATACAGATACGGAATAAGCCATGAAAAAAATCAATATTTTATTTGTTTTTATTATTTGTACCGGATGCTCGTTCAATCCGGAAAAATATATCGAAGGTCTGGAAGATTTTATCAGATTTGAGACAGCGTTTGATGTCGCCGGGTCACAGGAGCCGGTTAATGCATACATAATATCAACGTCTAAAGATTATCCAATGTGTTGGGAAACGTACTGGCACCTTAAGGAGATGTGCTTTGCCATTAATACAAAACATAAAGATATGCTGCTGAATCAAATTGGTGACTCGACTATAGATATGAAGGATTTTTCCAATCCAAATCTTGTATTTTATGATTTAAAAGAAGCGCATAAGTATATGTATAGTAAGGTAATGTATTATTACAATACCGTTCTGATCGATTTCTCCGACTTCAAAAAAATTGACAGAAATACTTTCTCTATCGTAGAAAACAATACATTCATGACCTATCAAATCAGAAAAGTGTCTTTATACACATTGGAAAAAGAAAATTCATATAATAATGAAGCATTATCATTTAATAAGTTTTTTGAAATTTCCGGCGAAGAAAATAAAATCAAATTTTTCTTCAAATATTATCTGAATTACAGATTTAAAAAAGATATAACATATAAACGCATTGACGGGGTTCAGGAACTTGAATAACTCTAAAAAATGCGGCATTTCAGACTTGATCTACAATTGACTGAACAGGATTGCCTGAGCTGCGACGTTCAGCATGGTAGAAAAAACACAAATGAGGCTTGACCTTTTCGGTCAAGCCTCACTCCGTTTTCATATACAACCCTGTCTTTTAGATCATCTTGAAGAAGTCGTTGCCCTTGTCATCCACGAGGATGAATGCAGGGAAGTCCTCGACGCGGATCTTCCAGATGGCCTCCATGCCGAGCTCTGGATATTCCACACATTCGATGGACTTGATGTTGTTCTGGGCGAGGATTGCCGCAGGACCTCCGATGGAGCCGAGATAGAAGCCGCCGTGCTTCTTGCAGGCATCGGTCACCTGCTGGCTCCTGTTTCCCTTGGCGAGCATCACCATGCTGCCGCCGTGGCTCTGGAACAGATCCACATACGGGTCCATACGACCTGCGGTAGTCGGGCCCATAGAGCCGCAGGCCATTCCTGCAGGGGTCTTTGCCGGGCCGGCATAGTATACAGGATGGTCCTTAAGGTACTGAGGCAT
>CALVCB010000095.1 GCA_944325965.1 uncultured Bacteroidales bacterium | reverse complement strand
CCGGGAGAACATCGGTTTTGGAAATATTGCAAAGGAAGCCACGGACGAAGCCGTCTCCTGTGCTGCCCGTCAAAGCAATGCAGAAGACTTTATCAAGAGGTTTGACCTTGGATATGATACGCCGCTCATGCGAATATTTGAAACAGATGGAAAGGAACTTTCCATTGGTCAGTGGCAAAAGCTGGCGGTGGCAAGAGCTTTCTACAGCAACGCAGATATATTGATATTAGACGAGCCAACTGCATCTCTGGATGCGCTGGCAGAACAGGAAATATTCAACCAGTTTGAGGAACTGCGCAAGGGAAAATTAACCGTATTTGTATCTCATCGCTTATCCAGTGCAGTGCGGGCATCTCAAATCGTTGTATTGTCCCAAGGAACCATACAGGAAAAGGGAACACATAAGGAGCTTATGGCTCTGCATGGAATTTATCATCATCTGTTCAGCACGCAAGCTGAACATTACATAAATTCCACAGATCTGGAACAGCATGGAGAACATCCTTTTCAGCCAGATGAAAAACATCCGCCGGATAATGTTCCACCTGGTCCACACAAACCTCCAATGCCAAGCAAATAAGCTTTGCAGCAGAAAGGATTTATAACAGCACATGAGGCAATTCCTAAAAAATAATATTGCAAATGCACTCACCGCCATGCGGCTTGTAATTGCCATTTATATACTGATTCTGTATTTTTCCAACGCAAAGAACTGGCTGTGGCGGTGCGCGGGGCTGTTTGTTTTTGCTTTGCTGACAGACGTTGTGGACGGGTTTGTTGCGCGAAAGTTTCATTCTGTCAGCAATGTGGGAAAGCTCTTAGACCCTATTTGCGACAAATCTCTCATGTTTGCCATGCTGCTGGTTTTAACATTGTCAAAAAAGGTTGATTTATGGGTGCTGATTGCATACGGTATCAAAGAGGTGCTGATGCTGATAGGCGGCCTCATATTTCTATGTAAAAAAATTGTGGTTTTTTCCAACTGGATTGGCAAAGCCGCAACTGTTTTGTTTGCCATAGCAATTGGCCTATCTGTGCTGGATGTTTCATTTAGCAACTACGTCATGATAGCCGCTGTTGCATGGGCCATTTTTGCGCTGATACAGTACGGATTAAAATTTGTAAAAGAACTCAGAATCCGCAAATCAGTGGACGAAGTGCATAATACACTTTCTTAATTTCGTAGATCTTCTTGCAATCCATAAAGCTTTTTATGGATTGCTTTTTATAATACTGCTGAAATATCATTTTTCCCTATTACATCAAATAACCGCATATTTTATATTTATCTGGTTTTTTACACCAACAAGGTTGACAATCACTTTCCTATTTGCTAAAATCTATTTTGGGTCAACGATATACAGATACTGCAAAACCAACCAAATGTCATCACCTTTTATATAACGTTTCCATTTTTCGTGCCCAGGAGATTTTTATATGTGCAATATGATTGAAATTAACGGACTCAAAAAATACTTTAAGGATGTAAAAGCTGTAGACGACATCTCCTTCCGCGTCAAACGAGGAGAATTATTTGCATTTTTGGGCTTGAATGGCGCAGGAAAAAGCACCACAATCTCCATTATATGCGGACAGCTGGCAAAAGATGCTGGTACCGTTGTAGTAGATGGTGCAGACATTGAACAGGACAGCAGCAGAATTAAATCAGAAATAGGCATAGTATTTCAAAATTCCCGCTTAGATAATGTGCTATCGATCAGAGAAAATTTGCAAATCAGAGCTGCATGCTATGGAATTACAGGCAGGGCTTTTGAAGAACGCCTTAAAGAAATTGCTTCTCTGCTCCATTTTCAGGATTTGCTCAAGAGGCCAGTGGGAAAGCTTTCCGGCGGGCAAAAAAGGAGAATTGATATTGCCAGAGCCGTATTTCACAACCCAAAGCTGTTGATTATGGACGAGCCTACAACAGGCTTAGACCCCCAGACCCGCATTATGGTTTGGGACTTTATTGCAAACTGCAGGAGGCAAAATGGCCTTACAGTATTTTTAACTACGCACTATATGGAAGAAGCTGGCAGCGCAGATTATGTGGTAATATTAGACAATGGCAAAATTGCAGCAGAGGGCACCCCTTTGGAGTTAAAAAACACATATACGGGGGATTTTATAAAGCTGTATGGAATTGATTCAAAGCAATTGGATGATGCAGGACTTTCCTATACACTGGAAAATGGCCATGCAAAGTTGTTTGTAAAAAACACTGGTCAAGTAAAACAACTCATTTCCCAGCATCCAGATTTATTTGAAGATTTTGAAGTCATTAAAGGGAACATGGATGACGTATTTCTGCAAGTCACCGGCAAAGAGCTCAAACAAGTATAGAGAGAGGGAGGGAGGCCAGTAATGAATAATTTTGCTGCATTTCAAACATTGACAAACAGGAACATTAAATTGTATTTTAAGGATAAAACTACATTTTTTATGTCCTTGATTACACCTTTGATTTTGCTAGTCCTGTTCGTCACATTTCTCAGAAACGTATATATCGGCACTCTTGAATCTGTTCTTCCTGAAGGAATTGCCATTGGAGATGAAATCATCAATGGATTTCCTTCATAATAGTAATCATTTAATTTTTCAACAACATAACCGACTTCCATACTTTT
>CALVCB010000094.1 GCA_944325965.1 uncultured Bacteroidales bacterium | reverse complement strand
CCGCGTGGGCAGCAACCTGGCCGATACTGTAATTAAGCGCGGCGTCATTGTGTGATACAGGGCATCAGCCGGACGTAAGAAAAAGCATCGCGGGTCCCTTTCGGGGCCTGCGATGCTTTTTTTCGGGAAAGAACCAGATTTGCTCCAAACAGCGCGGCCCTTAAGGGAAGAAATAGGTTGCAAGCGGCATCAGTTCGAGCTATAATAGTCCTGACTGGTGAAAACTGTACCGATTTGGTGCCTTTTGACCGCATTTTATAAGATACAGCGCGGTACAGAAGCTGTCTTGCTGGGAATAGGAGAAACCGGGTATGAGTAAGATCTCTTGTAAACTGTTTGGGGTCCCCCAGATCATGAAGGATGGACAGAGTGTATTTCTGCCTTATGCAAAGATCAACGCCCTGCTTTACTATATGCTCATCAACAAGGTAGTCAGCCGCACGGAGATAGCCGGACTGCTGTGGCCGGACGAGAATGAGGAGACAGCAAAAAAGAACCTGCGCAACGCGGTCTATCAGACCAAGCGCTCTCTGGGACTGGATATTATAGTCTCCCCCAAGAAGTCTGTTCTGATCCTCAATCAGGACCTGGAGATTGAGATCGATGTGGACGTTTTCTCCAGCGCCCCCAGAGAGCACATGGACCTGTATACGGGGGATTTCCTCCAGGGCTTTTTCCTCAAGGGGTCTGAGGCATATGAGTACTGGATTGTAAAAACCAGAAATTATCTGAAAGAAAAGTTTTCCTCGGAGTGCTATTTGAAAATTGAGGAGGACATACAAAACCAGAATTATGTCAATGTAGAGGACCGGATTCAGCGGCTGATTGAGCTGGACGAATACGACGAGCGCAACTTCCGCCTGCTGATGCGGTTTTATCAGGACACAGGGCGCAACGGCAAGGTCATTGAAACCTATTATGAGCTGTCCAAGCTGCTGCGCAGAGAGCTGGGCGTGGAGCCCGACCAGAAGACCAAGGAAATTTATGAGCGCTCCCTGCGGCAGATGAATTTTGGCGAGGGGAAGGAGCGCACCCTGGACGACTCATTTTTCTACGGGCGGCTGGAAGAGATTGCGGCGCTGGAAAAGACGCTTCTGGACTTCAAGCAGAAGAAGGACGGCAGGTCGCTGGTAATACGCGGGGAGCCGGGGTCGGGAAAATCGACGCTGAAGCGCAGATTTCTGGAAGAAGCGGCGGACAATTTTATTGTCCTGGAAGTGCGCTGCTGCCAGGTGGAACAGGGGCTGTTTCTGCGTCCCTGGCGCAGAGCTGCGGAGGAGATTGAGACGCTGACCCGCCGGGAGCGCCAGATTCTGCCGGAAGCGTGGAAGGATCTGATGGTACAGGTTTTTCCTGATTTTATGGACAACCTTCCCAATGAGACCACAGGGAAGCTCCCGTTTTCGGCTGTCGTTCATATTATGGGGGAGTCGGTGCGGGCTCTGGCTGCGCAAAGGCAGGTCATTCTGGTATTTGAGGATCTGCAGTGGATGGATGCGGACAGCCTGCGTCTGCTGACGGCGGTGCTGCTGGAGACCGATCCCACCCAGGTGATGCTTTTGGGCACCTGCACCAAGGAGTACAGCCGGGCGCTGGAGGACACCCTGACAGAGCTGAGCCGCTATAACCGCCTGCAGATGATTGAGCTGGAGCGCTTTACCATTGAGGCCTGCCACCACCTGATTGAAAAGGCCCTGCCGGGAAAGGCGGTGGAGGGGGAGACGCTGGAGCGGATCTACGGCGAGACAGAGGGAAATCCCCTGCTGCTGAGTGAATATATCGCCGGTATGAAGCGCGGAGACAGCATGAACACCATCACCCAGGCGATGACAGAGTCCGTGAAGGGGCGCTTTCTCTATCTCAGCCAGGAGGAGCTGGACTTTGCGCGGGATATCTCCCTGTTCTATGACGAGATTCCCCTGCGCATGGTGCAGCAGCTGACCGGGAAGACGGGGGAAGAGCTGCTGCAGCTGCTGGGGAACCTGGAGAACCGGGATATTTTGTCGGAACAGGAGACCGATAAAGGACCCGCCATTTTGTTTACCCATGGGAAACTGCGGGAGTACTGCTATATGACGCTGCCCGCCTCCCGAAAGAAGGCCCTTCACCAGAAGGTCGGGGTACTGCTGGAGGAGGAGATCAACAGCAGCGGCAAGAAGGATAACAAGCTCTATGCCAAGCTGATTTACCATTTCTCCGCCTCCGGGGACTATCTCAAGGTACTCAAATACAGAATTGCAAATCTGAATGACCACCTCAACTTCAGCCACCTGATGTTCCCCATCCTGGACAATCTGGAGATGGACTCGGACGTCAAGGTCTATATTTCCAGAGATAAGATTGAAGCGCTGTTCAGCAATCTTGAAGCCAGCTTCCGGGAGGTCCGGGACATGGCCCAGGGCTCGATGGAGCTGGCGCTGCTGGAGCTGGAATTCTTCTATATGAAGGGCCGCTATTATATCATGGAGGGGCGGTATGAGGACGGCATCAATGACATTATGTATGTGATTGATAAGTCCAGGCAGATTGAAAATTACGACTATACCCTGGAGGGCTATAAACAGCTGATTTTCTACTATCTGCAGATTAACGACACCAAGCGGATGGGGGAATATGTGGAGCTGGCGCTGGAGCTGGCGGTGGCCCGGAACTATCACAGAGAGATCGGCGTATTTCTGCGGCTGCGCGGACTGTACTACATGATGGGCGGCAGCTATCGCCTGGCGGAGTCCTATCTGATGGAGTCCATCCAGTCTCTGTCGGTCACCAAGGAGATGGCGCGGCAGTATGCAGCCAATATCGCTGCGGCCTATAACTATATCGGAGAGATCCGGCAGGCCCAGGAGAAATATACCGATGCGCTGAACCTGTTCGGCAAGGCCATCTCCCTCTGTCCGGGCAACGCCCTTTCCAGCCTGTCCGTCTTCTATATCAACGCCGGAAAGACGGCCTATTTTCAGCAGAACCTGTCTGCTGCCCAGATGTATTTTGACAAGGCCTACGGACTGTATGGGCAGTTTGACTCCTTCTGGAAGCGCTCCATTCTGGATTCCTATATGGCGCTGACGCTGATTGGACAGCATCAGTATCAGAAGGCGCTGGAATATCTGGTCAGTGCCCGGCAGAACATGGGGTATATCAAAAATCCCAGCGATTTTGGTACGGTGTATTTTGCGGAGGCACTGATCTGTAAAATGGGGGAGAAGGATCAGGAGATCTGGGAGATTTTTGGAGAGACGCTGCGGGACAGCCCCGACCACTATTACCGCAGAGCCATGAAAAATCTGAACCAGCATCTGGACAAGTACGAAATCAATCTGCTCAACCAGCTGTTCAGGCAGGGATAAGCAGAGCAAGCAGAGCGGCGCGCCATTTCGTTTGAAATGGCGCGCCGCTTTTTGATAAAAGAAGGCGGGCCCCAATCATGGGGCCCGCCCCAGCGTGTCAAAAAAGCCCTCCTGCAAGGAGTTCCGCCGTCCGCAGACGGCGGAATAAAATGAAATCCAGTCATTTC
>CALVCB010000093.1 GCA_944325965.1 uncultured Bacteroidales bacterium | reverse complement strand
ACAAAATATCAGCTCAAAGGCTGGCAGATGTTGAAAGAGGAAAATGCCGAGCTTCTTATCGACGGACAGCGTGTGGAAAGTGATTACACATTCACAGCCGACAGCGAAGAAATGAAGATTGAAATGGAATATACGTTCAACGCTTCTTCTCTGGGCGGTCAGAACCTTGTAACCTTTGAGGAACTTTACGACCTTTCCAATGAGGACGAGCCTGTAAAGGTGGCTGAACACAAGGACATTGACGACGAGGGACAGACGGTGCTTATCACGGAGCGTATCATCTCTATCCATACCACAGCGACCAGCGAGGACGGAAAGAAAGAGATTGAAGCTGGAAAAGACGTGACAATCATTGATACCGTTACTCTTGACGGTTTGGAAATCGGCACTAAGTATCAGCTAAAAGGCTGGCAGATGATTAAGGACGAAAACGCAGAGCTTATCATCAATGGTGAACGTGTTGAAAATGACTATACCTTTACTGCCGACAGCGAAAGCATGGAAGTACAGATTGCCTTTACATTCGACGCTTCCGAGCTTGGCGGGAAAGAGCTTGTGACCTTTGAGGAATTATACGATTTGAGCAATCCAGATGAACCGACAAAGGTTACAGAGCATAAGGACATTGAGGACGACGGGCAGACGGTGACAATTACAGAAGTACCAGAAACGCCGGAAGAACCAACAGAGCCAGAACAGCCGACCACACCAGATACACCAACAAAAACAAGCGACGCTCCAAAGACAGGCGATAATACAAACATTGCACTATTCTTAGGACTTCTTGTTCTCTCTGGTGCAGGCGTGGCAGGAACATACTTCACCAAGCGTCGTAAACGCTCATAGGATTATCTTCCTATGATGATGAAGAAATCACGCTCCCCGCCGATACATGGAAACGGCAGAGCTTCCCTTTATTCTGGCTTGTCCGCCACCCACCTGTAAGCACACGGACAGTCAAGGGTGCTTTTAAGCATTTACCTGCCCTTGACGGTCTGGGGGCTTGCGGGTATCACACCACCAGCCAGAATAAAAGCATGGACAATCAACAGATTTTATAGAAATGAGGTATGAACACATGAAATTGAAATATATCGTGCCTAACATGGCACAGACATTTGGAAATTTGGAGTTTGCAGGAGAAAATGACGTGGAGCAACAGCGTGTCAATGGTCGTTTTGTTCCCGTGACGAGAAGCTATAACCTTTATTCTGACATTCAGAGAGCCGACGACATTATCGTGGTGCTTCCCGCAAAGGCTGGGGAGAAGCGTTTCAAGTATGAGCAGAAAGTCAAGCTCGTCAATCCTAAGATTACCGCTGAGGGAAAGAATGTGCGAGGTCGTGGCTACACCAACTATATCTTAACGGCTGATGATATGCTTCCAGCCGAGGAAGGCAAGTAAAGGGGGATAACAGATTATGAGATTAGCGAATGGAATTGTGTTAGATAAGGAAAAGACGTTTGGAGTGCTGAAATTCTCCGCATTAAGACATGAAGTGCGTGTAGAGAATGAGGACGGGACGACAACCGAGGAAATCAAGCGTAGAACTTACGATTTGAAGTGCAGTCAGCAGGAACGCACGATACAGGTATCTATCCCAGCGGAAATCCCTGTCAAGGACTATCCGTACAATGCCGAGGTGGAGCTTGTCAATCCCGTTGCCGATACCGTGGCAAACGCCAACTACCGAGGGGCAGATGTGGAATGGTACATCAAGGCAGACGACATTGTGCTGAAAAATAAAGGCGGTCAGCCCGCAGGAAATCCGCAGAACCACGCTCCGCAGGGACAGCAGAAAAAATAATTAGTGCGGAACACTAAAATACTATACTTGCAATTATGGATATGATATAATTTGCTCACAAAACTTAATCATAAGGAGGAAAGGCAATGGAGTTATTTTGGATAATTGTGGGCGGTGCTTTGCTTTGTGGTGGAGTAGGTACTATCTGGAATAAGAAAAATAAAAAATAACAAAGGTAAATCAAAATTAAACTATTTTAAGTGTTACAAAGCGGTTAGTCTTTACGATTGACCGCTTTTTCCATATCCAGAAAGGGGTGTTTATGAACCTATACAAATACAAAGGAAAGCGTATCAGAGCCAGCGACAAGAACCTTGTGTACCGCTTCTGTGCGGGTACGCTCCTGTTCCTGTTCATAGCGGTTCTCCTGCTACTGAACATGGGACAGCTCATGCGTACCGATTGGGAGCATTTCAGCCTGCTTGATAATGGCGTGACGCTTTCTACATACAACTTCATAACCATAGGGATAGCGACTGGTATTTGTGCATTGGTCGCTTTTCTTTATTACCGCTTCTTCCATGACAGCTTCAAGAAGCTATTACACCGTCAAAAGCTCTCCCGCATGATACTGGACAATAAGTGGTATGAAGCACAGACCGTACAGGACAGCGGTTTTTTTACTGACCTGCAGAGCAGATCAAGGGAAAAAATCGTCTGGTTTCCTAAAATCTATTATCAAATGGACACGGGACTGCTTCATATCCGCTGTGAAATCTCTTTGGGAAAGTATCAAGACCAGCTCCTTAGACTGGAAGATAAGCTGGAAAGCGGGCTTTACTGCGAGCTGACCGACAAGACGCTCCATGACGGCTATATCGAGTACACCCTGCTCTATGACATGATAGCGAACCGTATCACGATTGACGAGGTAAAAGCAGAAAACGGGGGCTTGCGTCTGATGAAGAACCTCACATGGGAATACGACGCACTCCCTCACGCCCTTATCTGTGGCGGGACTGGCGGTGGAAAGACCTATTTTTTGCTGACAATCATTGAAGCCCTCTTGCAGACCAACGCCCAGCTTTACATCTTAGACCCTAAAAACGCTGACCTTGCGGACTTGGGTACGGTC
>CALVCB010000092.1 GCA_944325965.1 uncultured Bacteroidales bacterium | reverse complement strand
ATAAAAATCGTATCTTTGCCCGATATGCAGTTTTAAACACGAACCAATATGAAAGTCGGGATCATTATGGGCTCCACGAGCGACTACGAGGTGATGTCAGGCGCAGTGGATATGCTTTCTCAGTTGGGGATTGAATTCGAGAAGCGCGTAGTCAGCGCTCACCGTACCCCGGACCTTATGTATGAATACGCAAAGACAGCCAGGGACAGGGGTATCTCTGTCATCATCGCGGGGGCGGGCGGAGCGGCCCATCTTCCTGGCATGGTGGCGGCCATGACTACGCTCCCTGTGATAGGTGTCCCTGTGAAGTCCAGGGCGCTGAACGGGCTTGACTCCCTGCTTTCCATAGTGCAGATGCCTGCCGGCGTCCCTGTGGCCACGGTGGCCATCAACGGGGCGAAGAACGCGGCGCTGATAGCCGCCTCTATCCTTGCCCTCCAGGACAGCGGGGTGGCGGAGCGTCTTGAAAAATTCCGCCGTGACCAGACCGGTGCCGTCCTGGAAGCGGAAATCTGAATGTAACCGCCGGCCGGACAGGACCGGCGACAGAATACCGGAACATCGAAAATGAACACAAAGAAAAAGACCATAGCAATAATAGGCGGCGGGCAGCTCGGCCTCATGATTGCACAGGAGGCCCATAATCTCGGTGCCGCAGTAGCTGTCCTCGACCCGGCTTCCGATGCACCGGCCTTTTCTGAGGCTGACAGGTGTGTCGTCGGGGCATACGATGACGTTGACGCCCTCGAAAAGCTCTGCGACGGGAGCTGCGCCGTCACATACGAGTTCGAGAATGTACCCGGCGCTGTACTCAGGCATATAGAGGACAAATACAATATCAAGCAGGGCATAGCCCCTTTGCTCGACTCCCAGGACAGGCTGCGCGAAAAGGCCAATGCCCGCATACACGGGCTGAAGACTCCTGATTTCATTCCTGTCCCGGCCCTGGACTTCATGGACCGTGAGGACGGAGATGGGCAGATGCCGGGGAATCCGCAGTTCCCTGTGCCACTGTCTCCGCAGGACGCCTCGTCCCTCAGCGGGAAAGAGCGTCTGTATCAGCTGGAACAGGCCGTGAAAGTCCTCGGGATGCCGTGCGTGCTGAAGACAAGGACGCTCGGATATGACGGGCACGGGCAGTATGTCATCAGGGAAGATTCCGATCTGGAGCCTGCTTCGGCCTTGCTGAAAGTACCGTGCATATTGGAGAAGTTCGTGGATTTCGACTACGAGGCGAGCGTGGTGATGGTGAGCGACGGGAAGAATACAATACATTTCCCGATAGGGCGCAATATCCATACGGGAGGTATCCTCGACCTGAGCATTGTTCCGGCTCCGGGCCTTGCCGACGGGCTGAAAGAGAATGCCTCCGGGGCAAGGATCGCCGGCGCATGCGAGGATTTCATGAAAAGCTGCGGATATAGAGGCATCCTTGCCGTGGAGCTTTTCGTCAAGGGAGACGACTTCTATTTCAATGAGATGGCCCCGCGTCCGCATAACAGCGGGCATTATACTATAGAGGGATGCAGCACCAACCAGTATCGCGAGCTGTGCCGTTTCCTTCTGGGCGAGCCTCTTGAAACTCCGAGGCTTCTTGCCCCTACCGTTATGAAAAACATACTCGGGCAGGACCTGCAGGCGGCGAAGACCATTGTGGCCGAATCCCTTGCCGGTGCTGGCCCCGGCGTGAGCGTGGACGCTCCGGAGGACATCGACAATGCGTTCTGCGGGGAGGCCGGCAAAGGTGTATACGTGCATCTTTACGGGAAGACGCAGTCACGCCCGAAGCGCAAGATGGGGCATATAACCTTCACCCCGATGACATTGAGGGAATTCGACGAGGAATGGGCATACAGATTCATGTAAAGTTGAGCCATTATTGTGTTAAAGAAAAATTATTATTGTTGATATATGAAAAACTACCGCGTTTTCGTAGAGAAATATCCTGAATTCCAGGTGGAGGCCAGGAGCCTGATGAACGAGTTGAACGAGAATCTGCAGCTTTCCCTGAAAAGCCTGAGACTTCTGAATGTCTATGACCTGTTCGGGTTTACTCCGGAGCTGCTCGAAAAGAGCAGGTATTCTGTCTTCGGGGAGATTGTCACAGACAGTGTTACGGACGAATGTGATCTGACGGGACAGAAATATGTGGCCATAGAATATCTCCCGGGACAGTTCGACCAGAGGGCGGCTTCGGCTGTGGACTGCGTGAAGCTGATAGAACCGGATGCCGATGTGAGGATCAAAAGCTCGAAACTGATCATCCTGGATCCGGAGGCTACGGATGAGGATATCGAGAAAATAAGGCACTACTGCATAAATACTGTAGAGTCACGCCAGAAGGACCTCTCGAAGCTATCTGATACCGAGCAGGCTCCGGTGGCCCCGGTCCCTGTCTTAGAGGGATTTACCGGTATGGACGAGGCGGACTTTGCTCCTTACTGCAGCCGCATGGGGCTGGCGATGAACGCAGATGACCTGCGTGAGGTGGTGAACTACTTCAGAAAGGAGGGACGCGACCCGTACGAGACCGAGCTGAGGATACTTGACACGTACTGGAGCGACCATTGCCGCCACACGACCTTCACTACCGAGCTCGAGGAGATAGGTGTGGAGGACTC
>CALVCB010000091.1 GCA_944325965.1 uncultured Bacteroidales bacterium | reverse complement strand
GCCGCTTACTACGTTCCCGTAGAAAGGCCCCATGCCGCCCTGGCCCTGGTATATGCCGTCGGCATCAAAGGCAAGGAGCTTGTCCTCCGGTATCCCGACAAACTTGGACAGCCCGTATGCCGATGCCGCCTTTACATAGAGTTTAGTCGAATAGACTCCCTCTCCCGATACGGTGAATTTTCCAATGAGATCATCCTCCAGAGAAAGGTCAGACAGGTTACATGATATCTCTACCACAGTCTGTCCGGCTGATCCTGAAGCAGGGGAAAAGCTGATCCAGTCTGCTTTTTCACTTACAGCCCACTCTACGGAAGAGTCCACAAGTATGTAATTCCTGTATGGATTGTCTGCCAATGATATTGAAGCAGGCCAGATGAGCTCTATCTCAGAATCCGCTGCAATCTGCTCATATTCATAAGAACCGTCTTCACCTGTGGCAAAATCCGTCTTGTCCGCATTGAACACGGCCCTGGAGATGCTCATGCACCTTTCAAGGGCCGGAAGGGTGATCTTTGCGATATCCTCTGTCCTGTCCCCCATTGTCATGGATACAGTCAGCTCGTGATTTTCAAAATCCTGCTCGCCGATAACCACTACGCTTACCGTATGGTCTCCGGCTTCTCCCTTGACGGCAAAAGACTGCGTGCTGCCGTCAGTGAGCCTGAAATAGGTTCCCGCCTCGGCGGCCGGTATGCTCACCGTCCAGTCCTGGTTGGCGCTGAAAGAAAGTTCCACGGTTTCCCCGGCAGCGACTGTCTTTTCCACGAAATCCGGGAAGACAGGATCCGGAGTGCTCTCGGCCGGATCACATGATGTCGCTGAAAAGACGACACCCGCCAGGCCTGCAATCAAGGTGGTCAGAAAATGTTTTCTCATGATTCAAAAAATTAAAGATTATAATTAAATGAGAACGGAATGTATTGTCATTCACCGGCTCCGGTGTCTGAAGGTCCGCCTTTCTTTACCATCCCGTATTCTTTGACAAGCCGGTCGGCCTCCTCATCGGATACCCATTCCATCTGGTTGTCATAATACCCGAGAGTGGCGAACGGGGCACCGAATTCCTGGAGATACACCCTGACATTCAGAATGACGGAATTCCTGCATGTGTTGAAATAAGAGTAAGCGTTAGAGCTTTCCTCGACATATATCCTGTCATCGGCGTTTATCTGGCCGAGGACGTTCTGCTCGTTGCTTATGACCTGGTCAGCATCCATGGTGACGGAAGGTTCCGCCGGGTCGGACGGGTCCATCTTTATGGTCACGTCATAGCCGTCGTGAAGCCAGTTGGTCAGCACAACGGTATTCTCCTCCTGGCCTTTCTCCGTCCATATCAGACGCTGCACACCGTTGTTGTCCAGCCCCGGGAGTTCGAGGAGGCATGAGGAAGTGACCATACACCAGCCTGTAAAATTCTCTATATCAAATGGCTGCACCTTGAAGAGACTGACTTTCGTCTGATCTCCGTAAAGGTCCCACTTCACTGCATCCGGCACCACAAGCCTGAGGTTGAAATGGAGAGTGTCCATGTCGCTGAGATTGTCGAGGTTGGCAGTGACCATCACATCCGTACGGTTTTCACCGGCCTTGATGGTCAGAGTGTTGGCATCGATGCTGAAATCCCTTCCCTCAACAGCGGTACTTCCGCTGTCCACAATCTCTACCCCGAATGTACGGTCGTAATCGCATGTGACGGTAGAGATGACCGGCACGCTGAAAGTCTCGCTTCCCTGGAGTACCACATTCACGGACGCGGTGTCGGCAAACATGATATACTCTGCATCGGAATATGTCCGGGCGCCTTCACTGCATCCGGCAATGGCAACAGCTGCAGCCAGGCATGCCCCTGAAATGATTATCTTGCTTTTCATGTTACAGTATATCTTGTTTTATCTGTTGCTTTCATTTGGTTCTATCTCCGAGCCTGGAGCCAGCAGTTCATGCTGCGGAATCGGCCAGACGAACATCGGATCATCCGCAGAGACGGTGATGTCGCTTCCGGTCTGCTGTGCGCCCGACTGGAATTTCCTGGTAAAGCCCCTGTGCCACCTCTTGAGGTCGTTCAGGCGGAAACCCTCCATATAGAGTTCCCTTACCCTCTCCTCCGAGATGATATCCAGCCAATTGTTCGAATTGACCGACAGGGAGCCGCCGGAAGTATACCTGGCACTTCTCAGTGTGGTGAGGTCGGCTGAAGCCTTGCTGAAATCGGCAGCGTTGCCACCGTTCTCGGCAGCCCTCTGGCAATAGGCTTCGGCACGGATAAGATACTGCTCGGCCATGCGCAGGAGTTTCGGCATGTTCACATGGTATATAGTATAGGAGTTGATGAAATTGATATTGCCGAAATACTTGATAAGGAGCGGAGAATCGGAGACTCCGGCATATCCTGACGAGCTCCCGAGCTCCTCTGCCGTGGCGAAATATGAAGAATACCTTCCGTCCGCTTCATCGTAAAGGTCGAGGACCCACTGGGCAGGGACATAGTCCGGATAGAAATAGGTGTAGTCCCTGTTGAAATTCAGGAAAACCGTACCGAGGGCTCCTCCGTATGAGGTAGGGGTGAAACCGAGCTCCCATAAAAGCTCCGTTGCCGCATCGTACTGCCACATGTACCCGAAATCATTCAGCCCGGTATTAGTAGAAGCAACCCTCGTGCTTGAAAGAGGGAAAGTCGCACCTCTCTCGTCTATGAGGATGCTTGAATACTCTATCGCCTT
>CALVCB010000090.1 GCA_944325965.1 uncultured Bacteroidales bacterium | reverse complement strand
TACAGGGAACTGCGCTACGAAGGGACACCTGTCCCGACCATGTACTCGCTCGACCCCGACAGGGTACTTCACCTGGGCTCATTCTCGAAAATCATGGCACCGGGGTTCCGACTGGGATGGATATTCGGAAATCCAGGCCTTCTGGACAAAATATATGTCTGCAAACAGTCACTTGACCTCTGCCCGCCCGTATTCGACCAGTACGTCGCAGCTGAATTCCTTTCTTCCGGGCTGCTGGACAGTAATCTGGAGAAAAGCATCCGGCTGTATAAGGGAAAACGCGACCTGATGCTCTCCATGCTCCGGGAGCACATGCCTGACGGTGTAAAATGGACGCATCCAGAAGGGGGGCTGTTCCTGTTCCTGACCCTGCCGGAACACTTCGACTCGGTGAAATTCTACGACACCGCCCTGGGGAACGGCGTGGCCTATGTGGCTGGAGCCTTCTTCAACACACTGTGGGTCAGTGGACACCGCCAGCCGGGGAAAGACGGCCTGAACACCATGAGGATGAATTTCTCCTTCATGTCACCGAACAGGATACGTGAAGGGGTCATATTGCTGTCCTCCCTCCTGAAGGATAATCTCAAATAACATGGAGCCGATGAAATTCTACAAATACCAGGGTGCTGGGAACGACTTCCTCATCGCCGACAACCGCGACGGGGGCATCAGCCTCTCCTCCCGCGACATAACCTTCCTGTGCGACCGCCACTACGGCATAGGGGCCGACGGGCTCATGCTGCTGGAGGACAGCGGCCTGTATGACTTCCGGATGGTCTACTACAACTCCGACGGCTCCGGCGGGATGATGTGCGGGAACGGAGGACGCTGCATTGTGGCATTCGCCGCCGACATGGGAATAAGGCATTTCGACTTTGAGGCCGCAGACGGATTCCACACAGCGGAGATACTTGAGAATGAGGGCAATACAAAAACTGTCCGTCTTAAGATGAAAAATGTTGACATTGTAAAGCAAGAAAACGGGAATTCCTGGTTTATTGATACGGGTACAAGACATTTCGTACAGTTCGTACAGGGACTGGAAGGCTATGATGTCCCCGGCAGGGGCAGGGAAATCCGGTACAGGAAAGAATACGGTCCTGCCGGTGTCAATGTCAACTTCGCCGAGATACTGCCTGATGACAAGACTCTGTACGTGAGGACATACGAAAAAGGTGTGGAAGCCGAGACATATGCCTGCGGGACAGGCATAACGGCATCGGCCATAGCCGCCTGGCTCACGAGGCCGGAAGTCTGGAAGACAGACGGCAATACCTCGGTCCACATCCCCGTAAAAGCTCTGAAGGACAGGCTTGCCGTGGATTTCATCCCGGGAAAGGGGATGGCATTTACCGGCGTCTGGCTTACGGGGCCTGCAGTAAAAGTGGCTGAAATTACACTGTAGCAAGCATTTGGGACCACGGCATATATTATAAACTTGAATATTACTATATTTGCGAAATATCTAAAAATCCAAGACATGAAAAAAACAGCATTAATGCTTTCATCTATTCTGCTGGTTACTGCATCATGCATGAAGGGCGGTACAGGCATAAAAATAAACTACGTTCTCGAAGACACCGTGGAATACAGCAACGAAGATGAACTTTTCAAGGACGGGGCGACATACTTCCTTTTTGCCGACCCAGAAATACCTGGCGAAGAAAGCGGATTCCTGTCAAGCAACGTCAATTTATATTTCAGCAAAATGTCATACGGTATGCTCGAAGGAGGATTCTGCCTGTCAAAACAATCCTGGGAGAAGCCTTCCTCCGACAATACTGACACAGAGACATCCGAGCCGGGAGAATACAGCGTATACGGTCAGAACGGGACCAACGGGTCGGCAAACACATTCTTCTACTTCCGCCAGACATTGGACATGCCGGAGCATGACATGGCATTCGCGTCCGCAAGCATCGGGACATACACTCCGATCAGAGTATCGGTATGCAACAGCGCCGCAACCGTACGAGCCATCCGCGGCACCGATGTGAATGCCGCCACATTCAACCTCGCAGGAGACTATTCGCTCACTGTCACAGGATACCTCAACGGACAGCAGACAGGGACAGCGACGCTCCTCCTTGCAGGCAAAGGGAAGAGCAAGCTCCCTGCTACAGAAGAAAATCCTCAGAGGGACTCGATAATTACTTCATGGTCAACCATGGACCTGAGCGGACTGGGTAATATAGACTATATAGATTTTGACCTGTCATTTTCCGACACTCAGGACGAGGGCCTGTTCAGATATACTGACGTGTGCATAGACAAACTTACCGCAACCGTCAACATAAACACCATGGACTAAGCTGCAGTATTGGAACTACGGGCTATAGAAGACCGGCAGGAATTGACATTGTCAGTTCCTGCTTTTTTGCGTCTGACGAGATTATAAGGTCCTCATGCAGCGGGATGATGGCCTTTTCGGCGTCAGGGCCGGTCCCCGAAACCGAGATTTCAAGACAAGGGTTTCCAGGAATGTCAAGATAACCTGATATGCACCCGACTGTGTTTCCTTCCCCGTCACGGAGAGTCCACCCTGCAAGTGCAGAGAAATCATCCTCTTCATCATACAGGTCAAGACCGGAAGCTTCTACATAGACATCCTGTCCTGTCACTTCCATGGCATCGGCTGAACTGCATATACCGGTCAGGCTGACAACGGCCTTGTTCTGCCCCTTCTTCCTGAATGTACCGATAAAAAAAGGAACCGGAAGTCCATCATAACAGATGAACACCGGTTCTTCCAGATCAATATCTTCAGGAACGATGCCACGGAACCCGAGAATGAGCTCCCCATCGATACCATTGGATTTCAGCACCTGGGCTATCTTATGCAGTCCATGCATACA
>CALVCB010000089.1 GCA_944325965.1 uncultured Bacteroidales bacterium | reverse complement strand
CCAGAGAACGATGTGGTGATTTCGTTCCCGTCCACCAGCCAGTAGGATCTTGTCATCCCCTTTTCGATGAAATATGCGGAACGGCAGTACTCCCCCGCCTTGACCAGAAGATGCTTTCTCGAAAAGCGGCAGACAGTGACCGAATCCACCAGCATCCGCTCCGTCGCAGCTGAAATAGGATAAAGCGATTTTATCTTGTCGATGAAAACCATCCCTTGTGACTTCTATGGAAATGCAGACAAATTTAGAAACTTTCTCCGGAAACATGAATTTTGATTTCATCCCCGTACCGACTTGAAGCACACCTGCAATAAATGATCATCCTTCTGCTGCCCTACAAAGCCTCTTTGGCACTGCAAGTGTGCACACCTGTCCTGTCCGCCGGAACGGATATGGAAGCATGCCTAACCTGCGGTGAGCGGATTCACCTGGATTTTTATTAAATTTGCTCGGTAAAGCCGCAAATGGCATTCCGGCTTGCGTGAATATCGGACTGTATACAGGTTTAAAGGACGAGAAATGGAGAGAAATGAATTGGATAGCGGTATCCAGTATCTGCCAGGTGTGGGTCCCAAGAGGGCCGAACTGCTGCAGAAAGAATTGGGTATCAGTACATTCGGAGACCTGATACGTCTTTATCCATTCAGGTATATCGACAGAAGCAGCATTGTCCCTATAAGAGAGATAAGGCCGGACATGGCATTCATACAGGTCAGGGCGAGGGTCATCGCAAGGGAGCTTTACAGTGCGTCAGGCATGGTGCGCAGTGACATTACGGGGGAGGTCGCGGGAGGGCCCGGCAAGGGCGTGGCAGACGGAGGGCATGTGCAGGAAACAGGTTCCGGGGAGACCGTTCAGGGAAAAAATCCGAAATCCGGCAATGAAATCAGGTTCAACACCGTAAAACGGATGCGCGTGATAGTGGAGGACAGCAGCGGCCGGCTTGAAATAGTGTTCTTCAAAGGAATAAAGTGGATGTACGGTAAGCTGGAGCCTGGCAGGGAGTTCATCTTTTTCGGCAAGCCGACAATATTCAACGGCATGGTGAACATGGTCCATCCCGAGGTGGACAACCTGCCCGAGTCAGGCGGCCCCCGCACGGGAAAAGGACACGGCGCAGGGACTGACTCCGGCAACCGTCCGCAGGACAAAGTGCTGACCATGACTGGCGTTTATCCGAGCACGGAGAAACTGAAAAACGGAGGCATAACAGGCAGGGTCATGAACAGGATGATGGAACATGCCCTGAACGCATGCCTGCCGGATATCGAAGAGACCCTGCCCGTATGGTTCCTGAAGGAGAACGGTCTTGTCCCTCTCCACTTCGCACTCAAGAACATACATTTCCCAAAAGACCAGGAATCGCTGGAAAAGGCGAAATACAGGCTGAAATTCGAGGAGCTGTTTTTCCTGCAGCTCTCCCTCCTGAAGCAGAAATACATACACAGCCGTGAAGAGCATGGGATTCCCATGCCGCGCGTGGGCGAGGCTTTCAACAGCTGCTACAGGGCGCTCCCCTTCCCGCTTACAGGTGCACAGAAACGCGTGATAACCGAAATCCGCAATGACATGAAAAGCGGCCGCCAGATGAACCGCCTCCTGCAGGGGGATGTGGGCAGCGGAAAGACTATGGTGGCTGTGCTTACTGCACTTATCGCCGTAGGGAACGGATACCAGGCCTGCATAATGGCCCCGACCGAGGTGCTTGCGCAGCAGCATTTCAAGAACATATCCAGATACCTTGAGCCGACAGGTGTCAGGACGGCATTGCTCACAGGGAGCAGCAGGACAGCGGAAAGGAGGGAAATCTATGCCGGGCTTGAAGACGGCTCGATAGGGATAATAGTAGGGACGCATGCCCTGATAGAAGACGATGTCCTGTTCCGCAACCTCGGGCTTGCCATCGTGGACGAGCAGCACCGCTTCGGTGTGGAGCAGAGGGCCAAGCTGTGGAGGAAATCCTCATGCGGGATGCCTCCGCATGTACTGGTGATGACGGCAACGCCCATACCGAGGACACTGGCCATGACACTGTACGGGGATCTCGATGTCTCCGTCATTGACGAGCTGCCTCCAGGCAGGAAGCCTGTGCAGACCATACACGCATACGAAAGCCGCAGGGCGGCCCTGTTCAAGTTCATGAAGGACCAGATTGCGCTCGGAAGGCAGATTTTTGTGGTGTACCCTCTGATATTCGAGAGCGAGAAAATGGACTACAAGAACCTCGAGAACGGTTATGAGCAGATTGTCCAGGCATTCCCCTTCCCCCCGTACAAGACCGCCATAGTGCACGGGAAGCAGTCCAACGAGGACAAGAAATTCAATATGGACGCTTTCGCTTCCGGCAGGGCCAATATCCTGGTAGCCACTTCTGTAATAGAAGTGGGTGTCGATGTGCCAAACGCCTCTGTGATGGTCATAGAAAGTGCGGAAAGATTCGGTCTGAGCCAGCTGCACCAGCTCCGCGGACGTGTCGGAAGGGGGTCCGAAAAATCCTATTGCGTACTGATGACAGGCAGCCGGCTCAGCAAAGAATCCAAGCACCGAATTGAACTGATGTGCAGCACGGAAAACGGTTTTGAACTCGCAGAGGAGGACATGAAGATGCGCGGTCCCGGGGACCTGGAGGGCACACAGCAGAGCGGACTCCCCATATCGCTCAACATAGCATCCCTGGCCAGGGACGGTCTCATACTTAACGAGGCTCGCAGCAGTGCGGAAAAGATACTCCAGTCTGACCCGGGCCTGTCCGACCCCAGGAACAGCCTCCTGGCGAAAGAGCTCCGGAAAGACAAATACAATATACGTGACTACAGCAAAATAAGCTGAATTAAAATGACGTGAATTCGATGAATTTAAATCATTAAATTACATCGAATTACCTATTAAGGAGCAGGCCCGTGGCCTGCGACAGGTCCCCCGGCGAGGGGGAAGGAA
>CALVCB010000088.1 GCA_944325965.1 uncultured Bacteroidales bacterium | reverse complement strand
TTGGTCTTGAAAATCTCCAGGAAAGGGCTCCAGAGGAACTTGATCGTCCACGGGAACATGATTACCGAAGTCCACAGCGCTATCTGGCTGTCCTCGATTCCAAGCCCCTTGAACATAAGGACGCATACCATATTCAATACGACAAATGGCATCCCCATGGCGAAATATGCGCTCGGGACCCATCTCAGCGGAGAATGCTTTTTAATGCTCATTTTCAGGTCCGGGTTTAATACATTCTACAAATGTAACAATAAATCAGACACGTCCAAATCAAGCATTGGATTTGCTCTTCTCCCGGCTTCTTGCTATATTTGGCCTGACGGCCACATATACTGTAGCGCCTCGGCAAAACAAGTAAACTTGTTTTGCTCTCGGCTTCTGCGTATATTTGAAAACGGACAAAAACGGACAGTCACTATGGACACGGTAGAAGAATTGTTCCCCTCATTCACAGAAAAGGGGAAAGAGCTCGTAAGGGCGGCTTACTCCATAGCGGGAAAGGCCCTGGAGCAGCAGACAAGAGGAAACGGGAGACCATTTATCGAGCACCCTGTGAGGGTGGCCCGGATTGCAGCCGATGAAATCGGACTGCCGGCGGAATGCATTGCCGCCGTCTTCCTGCATGAAGCCACACGCTTCCATCCCGAAATCGACATCACCGCCGTGAACCTTTTCGGGAAAGACGTCCTTACCATGGTGGACGGACTCAACAAGATATCCACCATCAAGCCCAAGGACACAAGGCTCGAAGCGGAGAACTACAAAAAGCTGATTGTCTCATATTCAAAAGACCCGCGCGTAACTGTCCTCAAGCTCGCTGACAGGCTTGAGGTGATGCGGTCCCTGGACATGTTCCCGAAGCTCTCCAGGGAAAGGAAGATACTTGAGACCCTCATGCTGTATATCCCCCTGGCGCACCAGCTCGGGCTGTACAATATGAAAAGCGAGATGGAGGACACGTATTTCCGCTATGCCGAGCCGGAGCAGTACCGTGCCATCACCAACAAGCTGAAAGCCACGGAAAAGGACCGGCAGGCTCTCATGACCCAGTTCATAGAGCCTCTGAAGCAGAAACTTTCCGACGCTGGCATACAGTACAAGCTGAAGATCAGGACAAAGACAGCATACTCCATATGGAGGAAGATGGTCAAGCAGAAAGTCCCTTTCGAGGGAGTATATGACGTGTTCGCCATAAGGTTCATCATAGACTGCGAAGCCGGCAGGGAGACAGAGCATGCCCTGTGCTGGAAGGTATTCTCTTATGTGACAGAAGAATATGAATCAGACACGAAACGTCTGCGCGACTGGATATCTAACCCGAAGCCGAACGGCTACGAGTCCCTGCACATCACTGTGAAGAACAGCGACAACGTATATCTCGAGGTTCAGATCCGTACAAAGAGGATGGACGACATTGCGGAAAAGGGGCTCGCATCGCACTGGTCCTACAAGGGGATCAAGCACGAGGCCACGCTCGACAGCTGGCTGGCATCGGTACGTAATGTACTGGAGCATCCGCATGAGAATGGGGCGCAGGAGAGCGGATACTATGAAGACGACCTCCCGGAGCCGCCGTCAAAGGAGATATTCGTATTCACCCCGTCCGGAGAGCTCCGCAAGCTGCCTGCAGGGGCTACCGTCCTGGATTTCGCATTCGACATACATTCAAACCTGGGGGTGAAATGCTCCGGAGGGAAAGTGAACGGCAAGGCCGTGCCGATAAAAGAAAAGCTTGCCACCGGGGATGTCGTGGAGATCATGAGCGCAAAGAACCAGAAGCCGTCCCAGGACTGGCTCAATTTCGTGGTGACGTCAAAGGCCCGGACAAAGATCCGCCAGAAACTCAGCGAGGCGGAGTTCCAGAAGGCAGCCGAAGGCAAGGAGCTGCTCGGCCGCAGGCTGAAGAACTGGAAAATGGAGATGGACGACGAGATTCTCGCCGCCATGATGAAGAAGCTGCAGTACAAGAATGTGAACGCTTTCTATGCAGCCGTCGGGGACAACACCTTAGACATAGGGGACCTGAAGGAGATGATACAGTCCCTCACCGGAATGAAATCCGGCGAGGCAGGTACGGTCATGCCTGAAAGCGATGCGGCGGCTGACAGCAGGACGGCCGGGGCAAAAGGGACGTCCCAGCAGGCGGGACAGGGCGCAGAGAAAAAGATGTGGGACGGGAGCGGGGTATCGTCAGACGACATCCTCGTGCTGAACGCCAGGAATGTAAAGCACCTCGACTACAAGATGGCAAAATGCTGCAACCCGGTCTACGGGGATGACGTATTCGGGTTCGTCTCCATAAAGGACGGCATCAAGATACACAGGATATCATGCCCCAACGCCGCCAGGCTGATAGAAATGTACCCGTACCGCATCCAGAAGGTGAAATGGAGCGACACCCCGGCGACATCCAGTTTCCAGACCACGCTGCGCGTCATAGCCGCCCAGGAACCGTCGGTAATAAACGAAGTGATAGATGTGATAAACACTTTCAAGGCGTCCATCCGGTCATTCAATGTCAACGAGAACGGGAAGAACAGCACATACGACATCTCCGTCAAGCTCTCCATCCCGAGCAACCTGGAGCTTGACAAGGTGCTTTCACAGTTGAGGAACCGCCGTGGAATAATAAAAGTCACAAGGACATAGGCGGCAATGGAGGCACGCCGGGAAAAATTGCGTATATTCGCGGCGCAAAATTCGATTGCCCTATGGTAAAGACACTTCCCTATTCCTATCACCACATCTGGAAAGTAGCATACCCGATCCTGATAAGCCTCATAATGGAGCAGCTTATCGGAATGACAGATACTGCATTCCTGGGCAGGGTCGGGGAAGTGGAGCTCGGGGCCTCTGCCATAGCCGGAGTATACTGCCTGGCCATATTCGTAGCCGGGATGGGCTTCGGGATAGGCTCACAGATCATCATAGCCAGGAGGAACGGGGAGGGGAACTACCGGGAGACCGGGAACATATTCTACCACGGGGTATATTTCCTTCTGGGCCTGGCGGTCGTGATCATAGCCCTGTCCGAACTGTTCTCCCCGTGGATACTGCACAGGATGGTCTCCTCGCAGGAGATCGCGGACGCGGCCATGGAATACGTGCGCTGGAGGCTGGTAGGGTTCATATTCGCGTTCGTCACGGTGATGTTCAGGGCCTTCTA
>CALVCB010000087.1 GCA_944325965.1 uncultured Bacteroidales bacterium | reverse complement strand
ATCTCTATTATAGGGGCGATCTCCTCATAATCAGGATCTGCAGGATCAAGCTCTTCAAATGAAGTCGGGAATTCTTCAAATACGGCTGTGACTCCGTCAAATCCTTCCCCGGCCACGCATCCAAGTTCTTCGCTCTGCTTGCCCTCCTGCTCGCACGTAGCGATTATGTACTGCCTGTACTCCGCCTTTATTTCCCCGCTATCCTGATCAATCAGATTAAATATGCCTCCTATAGAATTTGACACCGATTCAGGAATTGCAAGCAACTGTGCGGAACGCGCCTCTTCACTTGTATTCTCAGTCATGGATATGGAAAAGTCCCGTATCTGCAGGCCTGCGCTCTGCCCGGCGTTCCAGTCATCAGCGATATCAAAGATGGAATTTCTTCCTGAGACCTCTTTTACCACATACGGCATATCCGAATAACAATACATAAAAGGTTCGCTGCTTAACACGTTCCCGTAGAAAGGCCCCATGCCGCCCTGGCCCTGGTATATGCCGTCGGCATCAAAGGCAAGGACCTTGTCCTCCGGTATCCCGACAAACTTGGACAGCCCGTATGCCGATGCCGCCTTTACACTGAGTACAGTCGGACTGACTCCCTCTCCCGATACGGTGAATGTTCCAGTGAGATCCACTCCCTCCTCCAGAGAAAGGTCAGACAGGTTACATGATATCTCCACCACAGTCTGTCCGGCTGATCCTGAAGCAGGGGAAAAGCTGATCCAGTCTGCTTTTTCACTTACAGCCCACTCTACGGAAGAGTCCACAAGTATGTAATTCCTGTATGGATTGTCTGCCAATGATATTGAAGCAGGCCAGATGAGCTCTATCTCAGAATCCGCTGCAATCTGCTCATATTCATAAGAACCGTCTTCACCTGTGGCAAAATCCGTCTTGTCCGCATTGAACACGGCCCTGGAGATGCTCATGCACCTTTCAAGGGCCGGAAGGGTGATCTTTGCGATATCCTCTGTCCTGTCCCCCATTGTCATGGATACAGTCAGCTCGTGATTTTCAAAATCCTGCTCGCCGATAACCACTACGCTTACCGTATGGTCTCCGGCTTCTCCCTTGACGGCAAAAGACTGCGTGCTGCCGTCAGTGAGCCTGAAATAGGTTCCCGCCTCGGCGGCCGGTATGCTCACCGTCCAGTCCTGGTTGGCGCTGAAAGAAAGTTCCACGGTTTCCCCGGCAGCGACTGTCTTTTCCACGAAATCCGGGAAGACAGGATCCGGAGTGCTCTCGGCCGGATCACATGATGTCGCTGAAAAGACGACACCCGCCAGGCCTGCAATCAAGGTGGTCAGAAAATGTTTTCTCATGATTCAAAAAATTAAAGATTATAATTAAATGAGAACGGAATGTATTGTCATTCACCGGCTCCGGTGTCTGAAGGTCCGCCTTTCTTTACCATCCCGTATTCTTTGACAAGCCGGTCGGCCTCCTCATCGGATACCCATTCCATCTGGTTGTCATAATACCCGAGAGTGGCGAACGGGGCACCGAATTCCTGGAGATACACCCTGACATTCAGAATGACGGAATTCCTGCATGTGTTGAAATAAGAGTAAGCGTTAGAGCTTTCCTCGACATATATCCTGTCATCGGCGTTTATCTGGCCGAGGACGTTCTGCTCGTTGCTTATGACCTGGTCAGCATCCATGGTGACGGAAGGTTCCGCCGGGTCGGACGGGTCCATCTTTATGGTCACGTCATAGCCGTCGTGAAGCCAGTTGGTCAGCACAACGGTATTCTCCTCCTGGCCTTTCTCCGTCCATATCAGACGCTGCACACCGTTGTTGTCCAGCCCCGGGAGTTCGAGGAGGCATGAGGAAGTGACCATACACCAGCCTGTAAAATTCTCTATATCAAATGGCTGCACCTTGAAGAGACTGACTTTCGTCTGATCTCCGTAAAGGTCCCACTTCACTGCATCCGGCACCACAAGCCTGAGGTTGAAATGGAGAGTGTCCATGTCGCTGAGATTGTCGAGGTTGGCAGTGACCATCACATCCGTACGGTTTTCACCGGCCTTGATGGTCAGAGTGTTGGCATCGATGCTGAAATCCCTTCCCTCAACAGCGGTACTTCCGCTGTCCACAATCTCTACCCCGAATGTACGGTCGTAATCGCATGTGACGGTAGAGATGACCGGCACGCTGAAAGTCTCGCTTCCCTGGAGTACCACATTCACGGACGCGGTGTCGGCAAACATGATATACTCTGCATCGGAATATGTCCGGGCGCCTTCACTGCATCCGGCAATGGCAACAGCTGCAGCCAGGCATGCCCCTGAAATTATTATCTTGCTTTTCATGTTACAGTATATCTTGTTTTATCTGTTGCTGTCATTTGGTTCTATCTCCGAGCCTGGAGCCAGCAGTTCATGCTGCGGGATAGGCCAGACAAACATCGGATTGTCCGCGGAGACGGTGATGTCGCTTCCGGTCTGCTGCGCGCCAGACTGGAATTTCCTGGTAAATCCCCTGTGCCATCTCTTGAGGTCATTAAGACGGAAACCCTCCATATAAAGTTCCCTTACCCTCTCCTCAGAGATGATATCCAGCCAATTGTTCGAATTGACCGACAGGGAGCCGCCTGTAGTATATCTGGCACTTCTGAGAGTGGTGAGGTCGGCTGAAGCCTTATTGAAATCGGCAGCGTTGCCGCCGTTCTCGGCAGCCCTCTGGCAATAGGCTTCGGCACGGATAAGATACTGCTCGGCCATGCGCAGGAGCTTCGGCATGTTCACATGGTATATATTATAGGAATTGATGAAATTAATATTGCCGAAATACTTGATAAGGAGCGGAGAATCGGAAACGCCGGCATATCCTGACGAACTTCCGAGCTCCTCTGCCGTGGCGAAATATGAAGAATACCTTCCGTCTGCGTCATCATAGAGGTCGAGGACCCACTGGGCAGGAACGTAGTCCGGATAGAAATAGGTGTAGTCCCTGTTGAAATTCAGGAAAACCGTACCGAGGGCACCGCCGTATGAGGTAGGGGTGAAGCCGAGCTCCCAGAAAAGCTCCGTTGCCGCATCGTACTGCCACATGTATCCGAAATCATTCAGCCCGGTATTAGTGGAAGCAACCCTCGTGCTTGAAAGAGGGAAAGTCGCACCTCTCTCGTCTATGAGGATGCTTGAATACTCTATCGCCTT
>CALVCB010000086.1 GCA_944325965.1 uncultured Bacteroidales bacterium | reverse complement strand
TGATGGTGAAATGCTTTCCGAGATTGGCATCCATGGTCACCTGCGGGCTGCGGTTGAAGGCATTGAACGGCGCACCGACAGCAAGGCTTATCACGTCAGGCTGGTCAGCCGCCAGAGGATGCCATGCCTGCCCCATGAGCAGGGAGACAGATGCCGTGTTCCTGCCCATAGGAAGGTCTTTCCACCCGAGCTTCATATATGCCTGGCGGAGCCGCAGTGTAGCCGTACCGGTAGAGCCGCTGAGGCCCGCGTAGAAGTCCGTCTCGACCTTGGCGGAAATGTCAGTCTTCCCTATACGGTATCCGTTCACATCAAGTCCGACCCTGGATGTGATGGCCAGGAAACGGAAGGACGGCTGCTCGTTGAGGTCATCGCCCATTTCGTTCAGATTCCTTTCGAACGGGAGATAGTAGAAAAGGTTTCCGGTCCCCGAAGCGCTTTCACGCGAGTCGAACGTAAAATAGTTCCGGATGAAGCCATAGAGGCTGAAATGGTTCTGCAGTTCCTCCTTGACAGCATTTTCCTGTTCCCTGGCAGGAGCTGCCGCAAACCCTGTCGACGGCACGGCCAGCATGAAGGCCAGTGCAGCCGGATAAAAAAACTTCTTCATGATAATAATATCAGTCTGACAATTGGTTTAGAAACCGTTTTGAATTTTCCTGAAAATTCTTTTATGGACCTTCTCGGTATAATTTCCCTGAAATCCCCTATAAAATCATGACATTAAATCTCAAAACAGTTCCTTATGTTTATAATACAATACAAATATCCAACAATTTACATCAATGCACAACGGACAGTCTGCCGGAGATGGAAGCCCTTCCCTCGGATCATGACGGCCTGCACTTTCCGGTCAGGAGGCCCAAAGGTAATAATTTTTAATAAAATGGCGGCCGGAGCTGCAAAGCGTCCGGCCGCCGGCGATTACTTTATAATATTACCTATTTGAAAATATCCGGTGGACAAAAGCGGTCTTATGTCACTCCGGAAGCCTTTCTCCCAATGGACAGCCCCTAGAATCCTATCAGGAACAGCATCGCATAGCCGAGGATAAAACCTATGACTCCGATGATGAGGCCGACTTTGGTCATGTCCTTGGTGGTTACCAGGCCCGTCGAGTGCGCAAGGGCGTTAGGCGGGGTACTGATAGGGAACAGCATTGCAAGGGATGTACAGAGGACAGCCCCGATGAGCAGGGTCTTCGAACCGCCGAGAGGGTCCAGAGTCTCGCCCATGCCGACGCCCACTGCGCAAAGGATAGGGACAATCAGGCTGGCAGCGGCAGTATTCGATATGAAGTTGGAAATGAAGTATCCGATGAACCCGGACACGAGGATGACAACTATAGGCAGCCATTCCCCGAACGGTATGGACGTAACCAGGTGCTCGGCAAGACCTGTGGCCGTAAGTGCAAGTCCGAGGGCGAATCCGCCGGCAACCATCCAGAGCACGCTCCAGTTTATCTCCTTCAGGTCATCCTTGGTGATAATGCCGGTGACGCAGAACACTCCGACAGGAATCATGGCCACAACGTTGGAATTAAGTCCGGTAAGCTGTTCCGTCATCCACAGCAGTATGGTCACGGCAAATGTCACCCAGACGACATATGTGCGCCATGTCTTTTCCCGGCCGCCTTCAATCTTGAGCTCTATGGTCTTCTGTTTGAAAGGATACAGTTTCAGCAGCACCAGCCACGCTATGAAGAGCATTACAAGCACGTACGGTATCATTCTCATGGCCCAGTCCCCAAAGCCTACATCGAGATGCAGGGAATCGTTGAGATACTGGAATGCTATCGCATTAGGAGGCGTACCGATAGGCGTACCTATGCCGCCGAGGTTTGCAGCTATCGGAATGGAAAGGGCCAGGGCGATACGTCCTTTTCCGTCAGGAGGAAGAGTCTTCAGCACAGGAGCCAGGAAAGTAAGCATCATCGCCGCAGTCGCAGTATTGCTCATGAACATGGAGAAAATGCCTATCACCATGAGGAAGCCCAGAAGCACGAACTCCGACTTCTTCCCGAAAGGCTTCAGCAGCACCCTTGCCAGCTGCACGTCCATGCCGACCTTGGTCGAGGCTATAGCCAGGATGAACCCTCCCAGGAACAGCATGATCACAGGGTCTGCAAAAGTGGCCAGTATCGATTTATAGCTGACGAAAGTCCCCATTTCTGCAGGAATCCCGGACCCTTTCATGAACGAAAAGCTGCTGTCGGAAATAGTCAGAAGCATCACGACAATTATCAGCACGGAAGTCGTCCAGGTCGGGATGATCTCGAACATCCACATCAGCGCTGCGAAAACAAAAATGGCTATGGTCCGCTGCTCTGTGACGGTAAGCCCTTCAATGCCGAAGAACGAGGTAGGGACAAGCCATAAGAAAAGAGTGATTACCAATACGATGGGAAGCGCGATAGTAAGCTTCCGGGAGATTTTTCTCTCTTTGGGAACCTGCTGTGTCATTATCAGTACAGTATTTTAGTGTTTTAATTATTGGTTTTTAAAATCGGGTATCAAATTTAGCAACATTTTGTTAAAGACAATGGCCGGGAGTGTTTTTTTCAACTATGGCACATCGTGAAAAATTATCCGTAGAGCGGCAGATTCAATTCGTTTGCAGATATTGTTTTGCATGTGAAAAGGAAGGCTGTACTTTTGCTGTCACACCAAAACAAATGGAATATGAGAAAGATACATCTGCTGTTAATGCTCTGCCTGCCGCTTTGCACTGTCATGCCGGCAAAGGCCCAGCCTAAAGGTATGCTGCCTGCAGAAAAGGCTGAAATCAAGGCAGGGGAAATGAAGGAATCCCTGGACCTGACCGAAAAGCAGTACAAAAAGCTCTGCAGACTTTTCAGGAAAACGGAAAAGGCCCTGCTGAAAGCACGGTCCACGGCATGGGCACCGGTCATGGGAGGGCCCGGTGGCATGATGCCTCCAGGAATGATGCCCGGGAATGACGGTAATTTCAGAGGAGGCCCGGGAATGCCGCCCGGACACGGGATGCCGCCCCGCAAGGGAATGATGCCGCCTGAGGCTCCGCAGAAAGAAGGCGGTGATAAGGTAAAACCTGACAGTGGAGAAGAGCCTGGAACGGCAGAAGGGAGAAAAGGGCCGGGAATGCCTGAACAGCCCTCGGAGAAAGAAATGAAAATCATCAGTAAAGAAACCGGAAAGATCAAGAAGATCCTCTCGGAGGAACAGTTCATCAAATGGCGTGAGTCATTACACGAGAGCAGGAAAAAATAAAAATCGAGTAGGAGGAAAACGAAGTAGTTTTCTTCCTACTTTCGTTTTCCGACCTCTCACACCACCGTACGTGCC
>CALVCB010000085.1 GCA_944325965.1 uncultured Bacteroidales bacterium | reverse complement strand
CGGCACGTACGGTGGTGTGAGAGGTCGGAAAACGAAAGTAGGAAGAAAACTACTTCGTTTTCCTCCTACTCGATTTGTCTTGTGGAGACTGCCTTTAAGGGGTTCTGACGGTATTCATGTTAGCAGATATGTTAGCAAAATTATCATGTTAACTACTTCTGTAGAAGCAATTTGCTACAAAGTTCGTCCACTTCGTGACAACACTTATCCATTAATGCTTCGTCTGACACAGCACAGGAAGCGAAAGTACATCTCTCTCGGAGTATCGGTAAAGGAAAAGGACTGGGACTTCAAGAAGAATCTTCCGAAATGGAATCAGTACGCGGAGACGGGACAAATGAATTTCCGCACCTGTGGTTTCTCTGCCATGACTTGAGGGCAGACCGGCAGGAGGATGACGTCGTTCAGGCAAAAAGACGCTGCTGACATTCCCGCGGGGCTTCTGCCTTCGGCTGTTTGCGTTGTTTTTAGTACATTTGCGGCCGGAAAAAACCAGGATATATGTTCTATTTGATTTTGACAATGTTTGCCGGCGTTGCCGCCGGTCTGCTGATGAGGAAGGTCAGAGCTCTGGCACATATAGGGAAAGCCATATCGGCCACGATTTTCATCATGCTTTTTTTTCTCGGTGTTAAGATAGGTGCGGACAAGAATATCGTTTACAATCTTTCCACCCTCGGGATACAGGCCCTTGTCCTTGCGCTTGCAGGGGCAATGGGCAGCGTAGTTTTCGCTTCACTCCTGTACCGGTTCCTTTTCAGGAAGGGTACAGACAACTGATTCAGGCATGAAAGGTACGCTCATAGTGGTGGCTGTCTTTGCCGCGGGATGTCTGGCAGGCTGGTCCGGGCTTGCCGACCCCGGAAATTTCGGCTGGGCAGTAAGTGACATGACAATGTATGTGCTTTATTTGCTGATTTTCCTTGTAGGGGTCAGCATGGGGTGCAACCCTGAGTTGAAGAAAATCCTGAAAAGCGTGAGTCCTAAGGTTTTCCTCCTGCCGTTGGCGACGATTTTCGGGACTCTGCTGTTTTCTGCCCTGGTGAGTATGCTTATATCCGGATGGGGGGTCCTGGACTGCCTTGCCGTCGGCAGCGGAATGGGGTACTACTCTCTGTCATCAGTGCTGATTGCGCAGTACAGGGAGGCTTCCCTCGGTGTGCAGCTGGCCGCGGAGCTTGGGACCATTGCCCTGTTGACCAATATTTTCCGTGAAATGTTCACCCTTGTCGGGACTCCGTGGCTGCTACGGTGGTTCGGGCCTTTTGCCCCGATAGCTTCCGCAGGTGTTACGGCCGTGGATGTATGCCTGCCTGTGATTATCAGGGCCACGGGCGACAGGATGCTTCCGGCCGCTATAGTCAGTGGGGTCATTACGGATTTCAGCGTCCCGCTTCTTGTTTCATTTTTCTGCTCGCTGCAGGGCGGATGAGAAAAAGCTCCGCCATTGCCGGAGCAGACATTCAGCAGGGGAGATGTGGGGGCTATATCATGAGGGTGCGGCTGGTCCCAGGCCTGCAATCTGGAAAATTGACTAACTTAGCGGAAAAATCGAAGGGATATGTCAGTTAAGTCCGTATTCAGGTCACTGAAGTCCGTTTCTCCGGTTGACGGCCTGGAAATAAGCATAATGTATACCGCCCCCGGCTCAGGGGAACCGAAAGGGGTGGTGCAGCTTGTACACGGGATGTGCGAGTACAAGGAGCGTTACATGCCTTTTATGGAATACCTTGCAGAGAATGGCTTTGCAAGTGTGATTCATGATCACCGTGGCCATGGCGCCTCGGTCCGGAGTGCTGAGGATCTGGGGTATTTTTATGAAGGCGGGGCAAAAGCCATGGTTTATGACATAAAAATGGTGACCGGCATAGCAAAAAGCCTTTTCCCCGGTCTGCCGCTTGTGCTTATGGGACACAGCATGGGGTCTATGGCAGTCCGTTCATACGCCAAAAGGTTTGACAGTGAACTCTCCGGCCTTATCGTGTGCGGAACTCCCGGCTATAACCCCGGCCTTGCAGCAGGAAAGGTGTTGGCCTCATTGTACATTGGTCTGGCCGGAAGGCACTCCAGGCCGAAGCTTATCCAGAATATCGCTTTCGGGGCCTTTAACCGCGGTTTCCGTCATGAAGGCTCACGCAATGCATGGATCTGTTCCGATCCAGAGGTGGTAAGGAAGTATGACAGAGACCCGTTGTGCGCTTTCCGCTTTACCGCAGACGGTTTCCTGAACCTGTTCCGCCTGATGGAGGATGCATATTGCCTCAAGGGATGGAACTGTACGAATCCGGGGCTGCCCGTACTTTTCATTTCCGGTGACAAGGATCCGTGCATGTCAGGCCCAGCCCGTTTCAATGAAGCAGTGGAAAAGATGCGCAAGGCCGGTTACAGGCATGTCTCTTCCGTCCTGTATCCTGGCATGAGGCATGAAATCCTTAACGAAACAGGGAAAGATCGGGTCTGGAGCGACGTGCTGGATTTCTTACATTTCGTGCAGCGGCTCTTTCCGTTCCGTGGGGTTTTTAACACCAACCTATGAAAGCCTCTGCTGCATACGGTATTCGTTCGGGGTCTTCCCTGTTATCTTCTTGAACAGGCGGCTCAGGTGGTGCGGGTACTGGAACCCGATTTCCCGGTCTGTTTCTTCACCAGGTCCCCGAAATAATTGGCCGAGAAATGGAGCTGGTCAGCGCACCATGCGACTGACGGAAGCCCGAGTTCTTCCGGGCGAGGGAAGTGCCGTGTATCTTCTCTTTCAGGAAGATGGCATAGAAACCGAAACATTTGCAGTGGTGCTTCAGCACCTTTACTTTCGAGAAGTCCACAAATGCCACCAGAGGGTTCAGGGGCTCGAGCCTGAGGAAGGCGTTCTAGTCGTGTATTGTCTTCAGATCCAGTATTTCTCCCATAGTGAAATTTTTCAGTTGATGTCAAAAATACGCAAAATCCCAGACCTCCGCAGTATATGCGGGCATATTCCGTAAAAAATGCAAGAGAATCCGTAAAATATGCAATATCAGGCCGTACGGATATCGCTGTTGGTCGAAATTGGTACGCCAATCAGTAATCTGTGTATGGACACTGGCCCGGGGAGACTGTAATTTTGCCGGTGTAAGGAAACCGGAGCGGACAGACAGACGGGAAAGAACGGTATTAATCAAAGACTCGAGAATATGGACAGAAGACAAGGAAACGGGATTTCGAGGCGCTCTGCCATCAGGCGCATGGGCCTTCTGATGGCCGGGGCGGCCGCACTGGGCGTGCCGCCGCTAACTTCATGCAGCAGTGCCGCTGCCAGACGCATCATCCTTTATTTCACCGCCACGGGCAATTCCCTTTATGTGGCCAGGCAGCTGGCCGGGGAAGCGGGGGAGCTCCTCAGTATACCCCAGCTGGTAAAGGCGGGACGGTATGAGCTGGAGGCGGACGAGATAGGCATAGTATATCCGGTCTACGGGCACATGCCGCCCAATATGGTGCGTGAATTTATCAGGAAAGCACGGCTGAAGGCCGGATACAGGTTCGCAGTGCTGACCTACGGCAACCGCAAATGCAATTCTGCAGAAATCTGGGACGAGG
>CALVCB010000084.1 GCA_944325965.1 uncultured Bacteroidales bacterium | reverse complement strand
ACTCCCGTTAGTGTTCCGGAGGCGGGTTCTGTCGAGCAACCTACTTTATGGTAAAATTTCTCCGGACAGCAGTGGACTATATATCCCCTCTAAACAAGGGGATTTTCTATCTCATTATCAATCATCCTGTTATCGGCGCTGTAATTTCGTGAGGGGCATATAAACAGTAAAATCGGGAAAATATAGCGTAGGTGTGAGAATGAGAAATTAAGACTAACACAATTTATTGATTTACAATTATATTACCTTATGTTTAACCCAGTATCGAGGTAAGCATGAAATGTAAACCGCCTTGTAAACCGAACAAAAGGTATTAGATAAAACTGCAAATTTGAAATTCAGTAAAGTGTCATAGCTCAGTTGGTTGCGCACAAATACGGAGTATTTGTAGGCTTTAGGGAGCAAAGGACTGAAAATCCTTGTGTCCCTGGTTCACTGAACCGGAATCATGTGCCGGTAGACACATGGAGTTTACGACAACTGTCGGATCTCCTCTTTCATTTGACTGTGTCTTGACTAAAAAACAGGTGGTAGGCATTATGGCTTACGCCACCGCTTATCATTTGTTTTCTGCGTCGGAACTCATGGAGATTTGACAAGCAGTTCAGACTTCATTCTTCTTGTAAAAAGAAGAAGAGTCCGGTGCTGTATCAGTTCTCCTTAAATTTCTCTGGAGTGAGATAAGATTTGCTATCTGGACCGCTGTACGTCTGATATTATTATAAGCAGTATGCCGGTCCATCGCTTCAGCAAGAGAGCATGGCCCTTGGACCACGGGAAGGACTGCGGCAAAGCCGGGATTATCTTCCGTGGATACACTTCCTGCAATCGCAATTACTGGGATTCCGTATGAAGAAGCATGCATGAGTACGCGGTAAGGGAGCTTTCCTTTTGATGTCTGCCTGTCAATCCGGCCTTCTCCTGTGATGACTATGTCTGCATCTTTGAGCAGCCTGTCGAATCCAGCTGCCTCAAGTATCATTTCTGAACCAGAGACCAGTTTCCCTCCAAGAAAAGCCGCAAAAGCCCCGCCAAGGCCTCCGGCGGCTCCTGCCCCTTCGGCCTTTTGCATATCATATCCGGTCTGGCGCAAAGTGACTGAGGCGAATGATTCCATACCCTGGTCGAGACGCTTAACCATATCTGCGTCTGCTCCTTTCTGTGGGGCAAACACATATGCTGCTCCTTCTGGGCCGCAGAATGGGCTGTCTACGTCACATGCTATTGTAAAGTCAGCGTCAAGCATGCCTGCGGGAATACCTGCAGTGTCTATGTACGTAATATTTTTCAGCGCTTCTCCGGTTCCGTGGAGTAGCATGCCGCGGCTGTCGTAGAACCGCACTCCGAGTGCTGACAGCATTCCTGTTCCGGCATCATTTGTCGCACTGCCTCCGATTCCTACAAGGAAATGCCTGCATCCTTTCCGGAAAGCATCGCATATCAGCTCTCCTGTCCCGAATGTTGTTGTAACTGACGGATTCATTTCATCTTCCCGCAGAAGGCACAGGCCGCTTGCCGCGGACATTTCTATCATTGCTGTCGTACCGTCTTCAGATATGCCGTATATGGCTTTTATCGGTCTCATCAGGGGATCATGGACTTCCGCTTCATGTATCCTTCCACCAAGAACTTCCATAAGGGCCCTGATTGTACCTTCTCCTCCGTCTGCTGCCTTTATAGCCTGAATCTGGCACTCCGGCAATATTTCCTTTATCCCGGCGGCAATCGCTTCTCCTGCTTCTGCTGATGTGAGGGATCCTTTAAATGAATCCGGCGCAATAATTATTTTCATTTCCGTGTCGGTCTGTCAAATGTCCTTTGCAAGTGTGTCCTATAAAAAAAAACAGGGTGGAAGAATCTCCATCCTGTTTTTCCTTTTATGCTCCGAAGTTGTCGTAGAGCAGATTCTCTTTCGGGACTCCGAGGCTGTCAAGCAGATTCTCCACTGAGGCGGACATCATAGGCGGGCCGCACATCAGGTAGAGGCAGTCCTCAGGATTCTCATGCTGCTTGAGGTATGTCTCGTAAAGCACGTTGTGTACGAATCCTGCCGTATATGCCACATGCTTTGCGTCTGCCTCCGGATCCGGCCTGTCAAGTGCCAGGTGGAACTTGAAGTTAGGGAACTCTTTCTCGATCTCGTGGTAGTCCTCGAGGTAGAATGCCTCCTTAAGGCTACGCGCACCGTAGAAGAAATTCACTTTCCTTGTGGTCTTCTCTGTCTTGAACAGGTGCATGATGTGGCTTCTCATAGGGGCCATACCTGCACCGCCTCCGATGAAGATGAGCTCCTGGTCCGCAGGAAGGTTGTCCGGGAGGAAGAACTCTCCGTAAGGACCTGAGATTGTCACCTTGTCGCCCGGCTTGAGCGAGTAGATGTATGAAGAGCAGATACCCGGGTTTACAGGGAGGAATTTCCTTGTGGCCCTGTCGATAGGCGGAGTGGCGATACGCACGTTCAGCTTGATTATATCGCCCTCTGCAGGGTAGCAGGCCATGGAGTATGCGCGGAGGGTAGGGGTAGGGTTGACCATCTTGAGGTCGAATACGCCCATCTTCTCCCAGTCTTCCCTGTATTCAGGATCCACGTCGATGTTCCTGTAGTCAACTGTGCATGCAGGGACATCCACCTGGATGTATCCTCCTGACTTGAAGTGGAGATGCTCGCCTTCAGGAAGCTTGACGACAAATTCCTTGATGAAAGTCGCCACATTGTGGTTGGATACGACCTCGCACTCCCATTTCTTGACACTGAGTGCAGACTCGGAAATCTTGATCTTCATGTCTTCCTTGACTTTGACCTGGCATCCGAGCCTCCAGTGGTCGCTTATCTGCTTCCTGTTGAAGAAGCCTACCTCGGTAGGCAGGATTGTCCCGCCGCCTTCAAGTACCTGGCATTTGCACTGTCCGCAGCTTCCTTTTCCGCCGCAGGCCGATGAAAGGAAGATCTTCTGTTCAGCGAGAGTAGAGAGCAGTGATGAACCTGGTGTCACCTCGATCTCTTTCTTTCCGTCGTTGATGCTGATCTTGACCTTTCCGGCCGGTGTCAGCTTGATCTTGACGAAAAGGAGTACAGCTACCAGGATGAGGGTGACAACGGTAATGGTTATCACCGCAAGTATGAGTGTTGTAACTAACATATTCATAGTTTTGGACCTCCAGGATTAAAGTTGAATACCCATGAATGTCATGAACGCGATAGCCATGAGACCCACTGTGATGAAGGTTATTCCAAGTCCACGGAGAGCGGCAGGCACATTGGAGTATGCCATCTTCTCCCTGATTGCAGCCAGGGTCACGATAGCCAGGAACCAGCCGATTCCGGAACCGAGAGCATAGACAGTCGCTTCACCGAAATTCACGAAATCCCTTTCCTGCATGAAGAGGGAGCCTCCGAGGATAGCACAGTTCACTGCGATCAGAGGGAGGAAGATACCCAGCTGCGAGTACAGGGTCGGTGTGAATTTCTCCACCACCATTTCCACTATCTGGGTGATGGCTGCCACTACTGCGATGAACACGATGAAACTCAGGAAGCTCAGGTCCACATCAGGAAGACCTGCCCATGCGAGGGCACCGGCTTTCAGTACGAATTCATTCAGCAGGTAGTTGATAGGCAGTGTGATCAGCAGCACTCCGATAACAGCTATTCCCAAACCGGTAGCTGTCTTCACATTCTTTGATACCGCCAGATATGAGCACATGCCCAGGAAGTAGGCGAATATCATGTTGTCAACAAAAATTGACTTTACGAATAA
>CALVCB010000083.1 GCA_944325965.1 uncultured Bacteroidales bacterium | reverse complement strand
CAGGGCGGAGAGCACCCCGCAGGAGCTCCCGTCGAACATGTAGTCCGCCTTGTTGTAGCCAATCCTGTTGATCACGCTTCTTGCGACGCTCTGTATGTCCACGTATGCATCTTCGGAGCTTACTTCACCGCCTACTACCACCAGTCCTGTGCTGCAGAAGGTCTCGCACGCTACTTTCGCCTCCGGGTCCTGCCTGAGGAACTCGTCCAGGATGGCATCCGAAATCTGGTCGGCCACCTTGTCCGGATGGCCTTCCGATACTGATTCTGATGTAAAAAGATAATTCATGATACAAATGATAAAGTACAAAAAAATAGCCGACAGCTATGGAATGGCTGCGGCTTGCACAAACATAAATATTGAATCCTGATGCCGGCTTGAGCGCCGACAATATGTCAACTCAACATTTTAGCATTTTTTAAAGTGGTTGCAAGCAGCCAAATCTCTCCACATGTCGTATTCGGCTGCAAATATACGCTTTTTTTCGTAAGATGGTCCGGATTCCGGAAATTTATTGTACCTGGTGCCGGTTTTTTCTCGCGTGCGCACCTTCAGGCTGCAATTCCTCAGGCTTCGGATACCTTCCAGATATAGACCTTGTCGGACCTGCGGAGCTTCCCGCCGCACTGCTCAAGCAGGGCTGCATCCACCGGGATGGAGCAGTATGTCCCTTTATCCGCCATCGGCGCCTCTTTCAGGTCCACCCGGATTTCCGGCACTGTCATCTCAATGACACCGGTCGACGGGCCTATGATCAGTATGCTGTCCCCCTTTTTGAGGCTTGCGGACTCTATGAGCACCTCCGCCACACCGAGCCTGCCGAACCAGTTGGTGATTTTCCCGCTGTAGACCTTCTTCCTTGTGGCCTTGCTCCCGTAGACCTCACTCCACTGTCCGAGCCTTGCGCCCTGGTAGTATCCATCCCAGAATCCGCGGTTGAACACTTCCGCGAGCTCTTTTTTCAGTCCTGAGGCGAATTCAGGCGTGTATGTCCCGCCGCATACAGCATCGGCGGCTCTCCTGTAGCAGGAGGCCACACGTTTCACATATTCGGCGGACCTGGCCCTGCCCTCTATCTTGAAGACTGTCACTCCCGAGTCTATGATCTTGTCCATGAACTCGATGGTGCACAGGTCCTTTGGCGACATGATATATTTGTTGTCCACCACAAGCCGGTTCCCCGTCTCCAGGTCTGTGACCTCATATCCGCGGCGGCATATCTGGTAGCAGGACCCGCGGTTTGCGGATGCCCCGTATTCATGCAGGCTGAGGTAGCATTTGCCTGAAATGGCCATACACAGGGCCCCGTGGGCGAACATCTCGATCTGTACCGGCCTGCCTGATGGCCCCGTGATCCCGTCACGGTCTATGCTTTCCTTTATCGCCTTGACCTGATGGAGATTCAGCTCACGGGCGAGCACTATGACATCGGCGTACTGTGCGTAGAACTTCAGGGACTGGGAGTTGGATATGCTCAGCTGCGTGGATATATGCACCTCGACCCCGATCTCCCGCGCATACATGATGGCGGCCATGTCGGAGGCTATCACCGCAGTCACTCCGGCCGCCTTGGCCGCATCGAGAGTGCGGCGCATGTCCTCCAGGTCTTCATCGTACAGCACGATATTGAGTGTCAGGTATGTCTCCACACCGTGCTCCCGGCAGATGCTGCATATCTCCTGCAGGTCTGTCATCTTGAAATTGTTTGCGGAGTGGGAGCGCATGTTCAGCTTCTCAACCCCGAAGTACACCGAGTCGGCCCCGCCTTGTATCGCTGCATGGAGACATTCGAAATTCCCCGCAGGGGCCATTATGTTTATATCTTTCCTGTCCATTCGGAGAATCTATTTTGTCCTGCCGAGAAGCCGCTCGGCATAACGGTGCAGCATCTCGTAGCGCACCCTCGGCAGTCCTATCATTCCGGCATAGTCCATTGCATGGGCATGCTGTTTGATGATTTCGTATTTGGCGTCCTCGTCAATGCCCAGGTCCATATATATGCCCTTGACCTTTGCTATCTTGGCTTTCCTTTCCGTTTCGCTGTCCGTCTTCATGGCCATCGCGGCCTGGAGGGCTGCCTTGCCGGAGCCGTGCGTTATCACTCCCGATTTCTCCATTTCTCCGCCTTTTTCCATGGCACGTGTGAGCAGCCAGCTTTTCTTGTTGTTGATGATGTCTCCGCCTATCTTCTTCCCGAATACGCTGGTGTCCCCGAAAGTGTCCAGGTAGTCGTCGGTTATCTGGAAAGCGAGGCCAAGGCAATATCCGAACTTGTACAGGTAGTCGCATGCCCTTTCATCCGCCCCTGCTATCAGTGCTCCGAGCTTGGCCGAGCACGCGAGAAGTACGGCCGTCTTCAGTCCTATCATTTTCATATAATCGCCCATCGGCACTTCCTTCCTGTCTTCGAAGTCCATGTCATACTGCTGGCCTTCACAGACCTGCGCGGCAGTGGCGGTGAATAGCTCCAGTACCTGCGGGAGCACTCTCGCCGGAGCTTTTGCAATTCTCCGGTAGCTGTCGATGCACATTACGTCTCCGGAAAGTATCGCCGTGTTGCCGTTCCATTTTTTCCATACAGTAGGCCGGCTGCGGCGCATGTCCGAATTGTCCATTATATCGTCATGGATAAGCGTGAAGCTGTGGAAGACTTCAAGCGCTGCCGCCGGTTGGAGTATCTCGTCGGAAAGGCTGTCCTTGAACAGGGAATATGCAGTCAGGCACAGCCTCGGCCTGACGCGTTTCCCTCCTATCCCTATCATATACCTGAGCGGGTCATACAGTCCGGATGGCTCGGATGCGAAATCCGGGTTCCCGAAAAGTCCCTCCAGGGTTTCTTCTATCTGCGCTTCATTGATCATAGCTGTGATAATTACATTACGACAAATGTAATTATTTATTTCATCTTTCCGAAATGCCGGCCCATTTATTCATACCCGGGATAATCGCAAAAAATTATTACTTTTGCGCGGAAAGAATCCAGCAACAGTTTTTAACATTCCGGGAATCCGATGGGAAACCAGCAAGCTACAGTAGTAAAACATACAGGCAGCCATTACCTCCTGGCATCCTTGCCGCAGTGGAAGCTCTTCCCGGCGGTATTGCGGGGGAAGATAAGACAGAAGGGCATCACCGCCACCAATCCGGTAGCGGTAGGGGACAGGGTGGAGTTCGTCCTGCCTGGGGGACTCGGACCCGGGGAAATGCCTGGCACGGAGAATCCTGCAGTCATCACAGGCATCCTTCCTCGCAAGAACTATATCATCCGGCGCTCGACAAACCTGTCCAGGCAGTCCCACATCATCGCGGCCAACATTGATATGGCTTTCATCATCGTGACCGTCGATTTCCCTGAAGTGAAGCTGCCTTTCCTTGACCGCCTTCTGGTGACATGCGAGGTGTACGGGGTGCCGGCCACCATCGTGCTGAACAAGTCGGACCTTTATGGACCCGGGTACCGGGACAGGGTGACGGCATTCCACAGCATATATGAAGGAGCCGGGTATCCCGTGATGGATGTCTCCGCTGCTGACGGCACGGGTGTCGGGGCCCTGAGGGAAGCGTGCAGCGGCAGGGTCTGCCTTTTCTCCGGTGTCTCCGGAGTGGGCAAGTCTTCGCTCATAAAGGCCCTGGACCCTGCCCTGGACCCGAGGACAGGCGAAATTTCGCAGTCACATCTGCAAGGGAAGCACACCACCACATTCTATGAGATGTACAGGCTGGCAAGCGGAGGCTATATAATCGACACTCCTGGCATAAGGGGCTTCGGGCTGGTGGATCTCGGGAAGGACGAGATAGCCCTGTATTTCCCTGAAATGCTGAAGGCTTCCGCGGACTGCCGTTTCACTCCGTGTACGCATACCCATGAGCCTGGATGTGCAGTGAAGGCTGCTGTGGAAGAGGGCCTTATAAGCTATGAACGCTATTCTTC
>CALVCB010000082.1 GCA_944325965.1 uncultured Bacteroidales bacterium | reverse complement strand
AGGAAATATTCCATTTCCTGGCCGTCTTTGAAATAATCCCTGTAAAGGTATCTCGGGTTCCAGTCCAGAAGGACACCGCCGAAATCGAAAACTATATTCTTCACCATGACGGCAAAGGTAGTGATTATTCCGGAATTTCTATGCCGCCGAGATCCAGGAGTGTGAACTGGTAGTTCGGCTCCCTGCTGCCGCTGTTGTAGCATGTAAGGATGCCCGTGGCGTTGAAGGGCTTTCCCTCGAGTATCCTGCTGTCTATCTGCGTATCGGCAAACCTGGCATACCCGCTGGTGCGTATCTGCAGGTCCATGCCGCCCATCTTTGCAGATGTCTGGAAATACTGGCTTATGGTATATGAATAAGGGGCGACAAACCGGGACTTGTCGATTCCGTTATCCTCCAGGTATCCGTTGAAATCAAACTCCGGATCATCCAGCAACGCCTGGAACGCATTTTCGGAAATGGCCCATGTATTTATGCCGTAGTTGCCATAGCGCTCCCCACCTTCCTCATCGAGGAAAAGGCAGTTGCCCTGATAGTCCTTATGGTCCCCGTCAGGGTCGTAATAGAGGATGACAAAGAGCTTGTTGGAATATGTCAGTCCCTTGATGGTGACATATTTGCCGAAATTGGCCTTATCCTTCACCTGACTGTCGGAGGTCAGCTCCAATGGTTCCACCGGATCGTCCATCGCGCCTCTGAAGATATGCGTGTCGATAATGTACTGGTTCTCGATATAGGCAGTCTCGTACTCCGGGTCATGGGAGCGGTAGCCGAGGCCGACCATCCCGTTGTAGTCCCCGAGAGTGAGGTCACGGCACTTGACATATATCCACTGGCCGAGCTTGTAGTCATTGTAAAGGTTCCTCGTCCCCATCTTGAGCTCGATGGCACCGGATTCGTCCTGGATATACATTGTCCTGTACAGGTTTCCCGACTGGTCGGAGGAAATTACCTGGGCCTTGATATAGATATTGTCCGAGATATTGACCGGGGAGTTATTGTACATGTCTTTCAGCTCCTTGATTGTCACGTAGGTACAGTCCGAGAAGTCCTCGTCCGAATATACCTCGTAAGGCTCCGGGTCGTCATAGTTCACCGGAGGGAACTCGTCGCAGGATACGGCACAGAAGGCCAGCACGGTGACAGCCGCAAGGAGGGTGGTATTTATGGGTTTTCTTTTCATGTCTTTCGGTTTTATATTCTTAATACGGCGCATCCGGTCAGAAGCGGAAATAAATGTTCAGCATATAGTTCACTCCACTCATATAGAAGTATTTGGAATCAAATCTGTAGTACCTCTCGCCGCTCTTGCTGTCGATAAGGCGGGTCTGCTCATAACCGCCGGTACGCACTCCCCTGTTGTTCAGGATGTTCTTTACCTCAAGGGAAAAGCCTATATTGTACTTCCTGTTTATATACCATGATTTCCCGACACTCGCGTTGAGCAGGAATACCGGGTCGAACTTCTCCTGGGAGGCCATGTACTCGATCTCCCCAGGTGTCACCAGCCCGTCAGGGCCGGCAGTTGCCATGTCAGTCCTGTAAAGAGGGTTCATATCCAGATAAGTATTGCCGAAATAATTGACATTCAGGTCGGCAAACCAGTATGAGCTCAAAGCGTAATTGAGCCCGAGGCTGGCCGCAAGCTGAGGCGTGCTCGGGACATAGTGCTTCTGGTTCTTCTCCACTATATAGTTCCCGTTCCCGTCAGTGGCATAGGAGGTCACACCGTCCACCGTCTCTTTCCTGAACACAGGATGGGAGGACCAGTAAGGGACAAGCTCGTCATTGAATATGACGGTCGCGCTGTTGTCCACGGTCTGGGTCATGCGCGGGTTCGAGGTATAGATATATTCGCCCCAGCTGAGGACTCCCTGCACGGAAAGGCCCTGAACAGGCACCGGTATCTTGAAACCGAGCTCTATGCCAGCATGCCGCTGGTCTATGCCGCTCATGGCGAAATTGGTGAACGAGTTCTGCGAATCGTCATAGAAACTCATGACGTCGGTCTGGTCATTGATCTTGGTATAGAAACCGGTCACGCGGATGTCGTAGCCGTTGCGGCTGAACTGGTAGTTCAGGTCGGCTGAGAATGTCTTGGTGGTCTTGAGGTCAGGCACCAGCGTATTCCTTGTCCTCGGGGAGACGAACGCCTGGGAGAAAGTAGGGGCGTCGGTGAGGTAGCCCACATTGGCATACACCCTGTGGCCGCCCGGGATGAAATATGCCGCACCGGCCTTGACTGTGTATGTAAAGAACCGGGAGACATCGGACTTGCCCTTGGAGGTGATAGCCCGGCCTTCACTGTCGTAGGTGGTCAGGACCTTGCCGTCGTAGACTATCTCGTTGCCGTTGTCATCCAGGCCGGCGAAAAGGCCCTTGCGCACCAGGCCCTCCCTCCAGAAGGAGGTGTAACCTCCCTCGGCGGAGACATAGCCCTTGAAGCCGCCCTTCTCGAAATTGGCCGTGGCCCAGAGGCCGGCATTGCGCACATGCGCATAGTAGTCATAGCCGTACTTGTCACCCTGTCCGAGCATCTGCGCCTGTCCGTGCTTAAGGAAATAGTCCAGGTCATTCTGGATCATGGTCGGGCTGGATGCGAAGTCGCGCTCGGCGAACTGGTCTATGTTGAGATAGTAGTCCCCGCCCAGGAGGTCATTCATGATCTTGTAGTACTCGGTGCGGTTCCATTTGAAGTTCACGCCTCCGTTCAGTGTGAACAGGCTGCTCGCCCTCCATTTCACCGAACCTGCGAAATTCACGTCGTTCTGGTCTGTCCGGCGCTCCTCGATCGTGTACTTGGAGCGGCGGCCGTCATCAGTAATATTGTTGTAGTTCACGTTGTAAAGACGGTCCCAGTTCAGATGCTGCGTGCCGTTAATGTTGTTCTGCCACGCTTCAGTGGCCCAGGCGGCCTTCTCTATGTCAATCCGGTCATAGTCAGGATCCTCCATATAGAAATAGCTCGGCAGGTAGCGGTAGTAGTCAGGCCTCGGGTCCGGGGCGTCGTACCAGTCAAGGGCCGTGTAGCCGTTCTTTCCGGTGCGGTACAGGAGGGTGGCGGACGCCTCCAGGTCGTCACTCGGGGTGGCGGTATATTTGAGTATCATCACAGGCTCGTGGGTTTTGCGGACACGGGCGTTGCGCATCTTGCCGTCCTGGTAGCCCCAGTTGGAGTTGTAGGTGTTGCTTCCCACCAGGTCATACACCTCCTGGGTAGAGGCGTTCTGCGCACCGCGCTGCCCGGGAGTGGCGAAAATCACGAACCCGAGCTTGTGGGTGTCATTGAACTTCTTCTCCACGGCACCGTAGTAGGCAAACGAACGGTAATACACTCCGTCCACCCAGTCGTTGCCTCCCAGGCGGGCAGATACGTTGAATGCGTACGACCAGCCGTTGTCAAGCTCCCCGGAAGCATACGAGGCCATCAGCCTCAGGCGGTACAGGGCACTGTTCGAAAGGACGCTGAAGCGGAATCCCGGACGCACGCTGGAAGGCATTGCCAGGATATTGGTCACGCCGTTGAACCCTCCGGTGCCGTACTCAGATGCCTCCAGGCCCATGGTGGTCTCCTTGCTCCTCATGGCCTCGTTCAGCCCGCTCCAGAGCGACCACGGGGTGTAGCCGGTCATGGCGTCGTTCATGCGGACCCCGCTCAGGTAGACGTCCTGGGTCTCACTGTTGTAGCCCCTGTTCCTGAACCTTACTGCACTGAAATCATAGCCTGCTATATTTGAGAATATGTCATTGCCATAGATGATCGACGGGGCGTCCTCATATCCGGAATCGTCCATATCGAAGTCCGCGAAGCTGGAGTCGTCTATGTCGTTCACCACATTGGCAGGCAGCAGGGAAACGAACATCAGGTCCGTCATGAAGCCCTCCACCTCCACATTGACCTGTGAAGGCAGGAAGCCCGGGGCGGACACCTTCATGAGGTACAGGCCGTTATCCAGGTTCTCGAACAAGAAGGCACCGTCCGAGGAGGCATA
>CALVCB010000081.1 GCA_944325965.1 uncultured Bacteroidales bacterium | reverse complement strand
AACAAAATAATCAAATACATTCTGCTTGCACTTGTCATTCTGGGGTTCGCTCTGGGAGTGTGGGGGTATGCTGCAGGATTTAACGATGCCTCAGTGAACACCCTGTTGCGGTGGTCCTATGTCATGGTCATTGTAGGAATAGGGCTCATTGTCCTCCTCGGCCTTGTAATGGGAGCCGTAAACAATCCTAAGAGTCTGATCAAGACCGGACTGGTAATTGTAGGCGCAGCCGTTGTAGTTGCATTCGCATTCCTGACGGCTAAAGGAAATCCTGCACAGGGATTTGTAGGCCAGCAGCCGGAATTTACTACACTTAGAAATACAGATGCAATCCTTACTATCACATACCTTGTTTTTGGAGCGTCAATCGTTGCAATCGTAATAGGACTGGTAGTAAACGCAATCCGAAGCAAATAAGCCACAAGATATGTCAAAGAAAGTACCAGAGTTAAATTCAGCCTCATCGGCCGACATCGCATTCCTGCTGTTGTCATACTTCCTTATGACGACTACCATGAATCAGGATTCAGGATTGCAACGTCGTCTGCCTCCTATGCCTGCAAAGGACCAGGAGGTACAGGATCAGAAAGTCAACCGTCGAAATATCATCATCGTGAAGATAAATTCGCAGGACAGACTTTTTGCTGGTAACGAGCCTATCGAAGTGAGCAGACTAAAAGACAAAATTAAAGAGTTCCTTCTCAACCCTAATGATGACCCTAAGCTTCCAGAAAAAGAAATGAAAGATATTGAAGGCTTCGGTCAGTACCCTGTCTCAAAAGGTGTGATTTCCCTTCAGAACGACCGTGGTACCAGCTATCAGGCATATATAGCTGTACAAAATGAAATCGTACGGGCAATCAACGAGATCCGTGAAGACTTCTGCCGTGCGAACTACGGCAAAGCTTACGAGAATCTCACCGAAGAGCAGCAGGAGATAGTAAGGGAGGCTGTTCCTCAGCTTATTTCTGAGGCAGAGCCTAAGGATGTGTCACAGAATTAATCAAAGGAGATTCAATATGGCAAAATTCGGACGCGAAGGCAAAAAAGAGGTTCCGGCATTTACCACCGCCTCAATGTCAGATATCGTCTTCATGCTGTTGTTCTTCTTTATGGTGACAACAAACATGAGGGAAACTGAGTCAAAAGTCATGTATCAGCTTCCAGAGGCAAGTGAAGTAGCTAAACTTGAAAGGAAAGACCTTGCCGCATATATAAGCGTAGGTCCTCCAGCAAAATATCTGCAGCAGCAGTATGGAACATCACCGAGAATCCAGCTGAACGACTCTTTCAGGACAACAGATGACATACGAGATTTCATCGCAGCTGAAAGAGAGTCAAAGAGCGAGGCAGACCGTCAGTTCATGACTGTTTCAATCAAGGCTGACCAGGATGTCAAGATGGGTATCATCACTGACATCAAACAGGAGCTTCGTAAGTGCTCGGCGCTGAAAATCATGTATGCAGCAAGAAAAAGCACGAACTAATCAAGTTTGCACACATTGGAAGGAAAGGCTACCGGAAATGGTGGCCTTTTCTTTTGTCCATACTAGAATATTGAAAGAAAAAGAGTAAATTTGCCAGGCGAAATGATCTATGTAAACCAATGGAAAGAAACCGACACACTCTCAGACTGGCATGCATTACGGTACTGATATCAGCCTTGATGCTTTCGCTTAATGGATGCAGCACGGAAAAGACAGAGAATGGTGGAAAAGCCAGATACATATTCCTTTTCATAGGGGACGGAATGGGGGCCTCACATGTTGCCGCAGCGGAATCGTACCTTTCATACAAAGCTGGGAAAATAGGAGGAGAACAGCTTACATTCACGCAGTTCCCGGTGCTCGGAATGGCCACCACCTATTCGGCCAACCGCCAAATTACCTGCTCATCAGCTGCAGGTACGGCAATATCCTGCGGGGAAAAGACAAAAAACGGATACCTCTGTGTGGACCCTGAAGGCAACAGGCTTGAAAGCATAACCTACAAGCTCAAACGTGAAGGATACAAGATAGGGATAATGTCGACCGTACCGGTAAACCACGCAACACCGGCGGCATTCTACGGCCACAACAAAAGCAGGTATGCGTTCTACGAAATAGCCAGGGAGATTCCCCAGAGCGGATTCGATTTCTTCGCCGGAGACGGTTTCATAGACTATTTCGGGAAAGACGGTAACGAAGAGCCGATTACAGAATACCTGGAAAGGAACGGTGTCAAGATATGCTTCTCCGAAAGGCAATATGAAGAAGTGAAGGATACCGCAAGGCAGATAGTGCTGTGCCAGCCGGGGTCGGAGGGAAGCAATGCCGAAGACTATGTCGTGGAGGACGGGGCCGCTGAAGACTTAAGCCTTGGGGAAATGCTTTCGGACTGCATAGACTTCCTGGGAGATGAAGAGCCTTTTTTCATAATGTGCGAAGGAGGGGAAATAGACTGGGATGCACATGACAACGTCACAATGACAATGATAAACGACATATTCGAGCTTGACTCAGCAGTGGATGTCGCATATGAATTCTATAAGGAACACCCGGATGAAACGCTCATAATAGTGACAGCAGACCACGAGACAGGCGGGATAGCGCTGGGAGGTCCTGGCGGCACATCGAAAAAAGGCAACGCAATCTACTGGGAGGTGTATGAAAACAATGAACCCGGGGAAGACGGGTCCTTCAGTGCAGAAAAGAACAGCGAACTGAACAGGGAGGCCAACATAGGCTGGACAACGACAGGACATGCCGGAGGCCCCGTTCCTGTATATGCGGCAGGCAAAGGAGCCACAAGGTTCTCCGGAAGAATGGACAACACCGACATACCGCTCAGGATAATGAACGTCAAGCAGATGCCGGATTAAAGGAAACAAGAAACCGATTACATAAAATGGAAGCAGCTAAAAGGACAAAGGTCAAGGACCTGCTTAAAGAAAGGCCCGGCATAAAGGTACTTGCCAAAGGCTGGGTGAGAACAAAAAGAGGAAACAAGAACGTATCTTTCATCGCTCTGAATGACGGTTCCACCATCAACAATATACAGATTGTAGTAGATACGGCACGGTTTGATGATGAACTGCTCAGGAAAATAACCACAGGAGCATGCATCGCCGCATACGGGGATCTCGTGGAGTCCCAGGGAAGCGGGCAGGCAGTAGAAATACAGGCGGAAAGCATCACCCTGTACGGGGAGGCAGACCCGAACACATATCCTCTCCAGAAGAAGGGCCACTCGATGGAATTCCTCAGGAGCATAGCACATCTGCGCCCGAGGACAAACACGTTCGGTGCAGTACTCAGGATCCGTCACGCCATGGCTTTTGCCATACACAAGTACTTTAATGACAAAGGCTTCGTTTATCTTCATACACCTCTCATAACAGCATCTGACTGCGAGGGTGCCGGGGAAATGTTCCAGGTGACCACACTGGACCTGGGCAATCCACCAAGGAAAGAGGACGGAAGCATCGACTACAGCCAGGATTTCTTCGGCAGGCAGACAAGCCTCACTGTAAGCGGACAGCTGGAAGGGGAGCTCGGCGCAATGGCCCTTGGAGAAATCTATACCTTCGGGCCCACATTCAGGGCTGAAAACTCCAACACGCCTCGTCATCTTGCAGAATTCTGGATGATAGAGCCGGAAATGGCATTCTACGAGATAGAGGACAACATGGCCCTCGCCGAAGACTTCATCAAGTACCTTGTAAGATACGCCCTTGAAAACTGCTCTGACGACCTCAGGTTCCTCAATGACATGTTCGACAACGAGCTTATCGCAAGGCTGGAGAGCGTGGTCAAGACCGAGTTCGTCCGCCTGACATACACAGAAGGGATAAAGATTCTCGAGAACTCCGGAGAAAAATTCGAATTCCCTGTCAGCTGGGGTGTGGACCTGCAGAGCGAACATGAGAGATACCTTGTTGAAAAGCACTTCAAGAAGCCGGTCATCATGACTGACTATCCGAAGGAGATCAAGGCGTTCTACATGAAACAGAACGAGGACGGAAAGACAGTCAGGGGTATGGATGTCCTGTTCCCGAAGATCGGGGAAATCATAGGCGGCTCGGAAAGGGAGGCGTCACTGGAGAAGCTCGAGGCAAGAATAGATGAGCTCGGGATGAGCCACAGCACCCTGGAATGGTATCTCGATACACGCAGGTTCGGTTCCGCACCGCACAGCGGCTTCGGGCTGGGCTTTGAAAGACTTCTGCTCTTTGTCACGGGCATGAGCAACATCAGGGATGTTATCCCGTTCCCGAGGACACCGAAAAACGCTGAATTCTAAATCGCCGGCCATGCTCATAATAGGTATCGCAGGAGGCTCCGGTTCAGGGAAGACCACCGTCGTGAAGGCCATCACCGAAAAGCTCAGGGAGCAGGTGGTGGTCATACCTCAGGATTCCTACTACAAGGATTCGAGCCATCTTCCTATGGAAGAAAGGCAGAAAGTCAATTTCGACCACCCTGACTCCATAGATTTCGACCTCCTGAACGAGCACCTTCACCAGCTCCGGTGCGG
>CALVCB010000080.1 GCA_944325965.1 uncultured Bacteroidales bacterium | reverse complement strand
CTCTACCTTAAAGGCCGTTCTAAGTGCATGATTCTCGGTCCGTCAGGACAGAACATATATCCTGAGGAAATAGAATGTGTCCTGAACAATATGCCTTATGTCGTCGACTCCCTCGTGATAGAGGACAACGGTGGCCTTACCGCCCTCATCTACCCGGATTTCCATCAGGGAGAACTTGACTGCCTTTCCCACGAGGCTCTCGAGAAGGCGCTGAACGACTCTCTTGCCGCGGCAAACCAGGAACTGCCGAACTATGCCCGGGTAAAGAAGCTTGAGATAATGCCGGAGGATTTTGAGCGTACTCCAAAGCGCAGTATAAAGCGCTACCTTTACCAGAGGGCATGACCTGCGGGCACCGGCCGGGGTACAGGTGCAGGGCATTTCCTGCCGTAATATTCTCCGGCCCTGTATGTTGACTATAAGAAGATATTGATTGGTACAATATAATTCGGACAAGACTGTCGGACCTGCGTTTAATATGGAAAAATTTGACCAGAGCTATATCGAGATGGCCACTATATGGGCCAGAAACTCCTACTGCAAGCGCAGGCAGGTGGGAGCCCTGCTTGTGAAGGACCGCATGATCATTTCGGATGGGTACAACGGTACGCCTTCCGGTTTTGAGAACAGGTGCGAGGACGAGAATGGAGTGACGAAGCCATATGTCCTCCATGCCGAGGCGAACGCCATAACCAAGGTGGCCAAATCAGGGAACAATAGCCTCGGTGCCACTTTGTATGTGACGGCCGCCCCTTGCCTTGAGTGCTCGAAACTTATTATCCAGGCAGGCATAAGGAGGGTGGTCTATAAGGACGAATACAGACTGACAGACGGGGTGGACCTGCTCAGGAGAGCGGGCGTTGAAGTTGAAAAAGTGGATTGAAATCATGAACAACAGGAACGGTAGCATACTCTTGATTGCGCTGCTTGGGATTATCATCGGCGTATTGCTTTCAGTGACAACTGGCAGGTTCTTAACAAACAGAAAATTCGACGGGGACTATAACCGCTGGCGCAAGCTCAATCTGATACTTGAACAGGTGCAGGCCAATTATGTGGATACCATCGATATGAAGAAGATGACCGATGCTGCGGTCGTAGCCGCTCTTTCAGAGCTTGACCCGCATTCCGTGTATCTTCCTCCGGTTGACCTGGAAGAGTCGGAGACCGAGCTTGCCGGCAATTTCGACGGCATCGGCATACAGTTCAATGTCCCGAACGACACTGCGATAGTGTTGAGCGTTATCCAGGGAGGCCCTTCCGAAAAGGCCGGACTGATGCAGGGAGACAGGATCATCAAGGTAGACGATGATGTCATCGCCGGCACCAGGACTCCGCAGGACAGCATGGTACACAAGATGAAGGGGCCTTCCGGCACCAAGGTCAGGATTACCGTCAACAGAGACGGGACGGAGATACCGTTCGAAATCACCAGGGGCAAGATTCCCGTGAAATGTGTGGATGCCGCTTTCATGGTGAACGATACCACGGGGTACATAAGGCTTTCGAGATTTACAAGAACTACGTACCGGGAATTTTCCCAGGCAAGCGAAAAGCTCCTCTCGCAGGGGATGACAAGGCTTGTCTTTGACATCAGGGGAAATACCGGCGGCTATTTTGACCAGGCTTTCCTGCTTTGCAATGAATTCCTGCCTGATGACGCCCAGATAGTATATATGCAGGGCCTGCACCGCTCCCGCCAGGATTTCAATGCGGACGGAAAGGGTGAGCTGCAGGACATCGGACTTGCTGTGCTCATAGACGAGTCGTCGGCCTCTTCAAGCGAGATTTTCGCAGGCGCGATGCAGGATAACGACAGAGGCGTAATCATCGGCCGCCGTTCTTTTGGCAAAGGCTTGGTGCAGGAGCCGATCAACTTTACAGACGGATCGGGGATAAGGCTCACTGTGGCCAGGTTCTACACTCCTTCCGGACGCTGTATCCAGAAACCGTATTCTGACGGTACCAGATATGCATATGATATCTACGAGCGTTACCGGCACGGGGAAATGACCGATGCCGACAGCATTCAGGTCGATTCGAGCGAGGTGTATTATACTGTAAAGGGCAGGCCGGTGTATGGCGGAGGAGGGATCATCCCTGACATTTTCGTCCCAATGGACACCACCAGGGCCACCTCCTTCTATATCAAGTGCAACAAGAAGGCCACCCAGATGCGTTTCGCTTCATATATTTTCGACCGCTACAAGCCGAGGCTTTCCCGGATTTCGGATTTCGGGGAACTTTCAGGCTATCTTGACAGCCTGCACCTTGACAGGAAGTTCCTTGATTTCGCGCGGCGGACGGACAGCATTGTTCCCGGACCCGGTGAATGGAAGGAGTCTGAAGAGTACATGATGCCGCAGCTGAAGGCCCTTGTCGGACGTTATTCCAAACTCGACGACGAGGCTTTCTACAGATTCTATCTTGATATAGACGAGACCGTAAAGGCCGCACTCCAGCAGAATTGATACATGAAAATTGTCCTGGGATTTTGTTTGATGTAAAATAACTTCTATATTTGCCTTTCGATATGTAACCGGGAGGCGGCTTAATAGTTTCTTAACGAAACGTTCGCCAGGGCGTAAACTTTATGTATTAATTCTATAACTTTATGTTCAGACAACTGATCTCTGCATTTATTTTTGTGGGCGGGGTATTTTGCTTTTTATTATCCTGTGATAAAGAGCCCGACATCCCGGCCCGTTTCAGTATTGACACAGTCAGTATTGATGTAATCTCTACAGGGCAGCTCTCATCGGGAGAAGTGCCGACCATTTCTATTGTAGCGAACAAGGGCTACAATGTAACATCTGATTCCGAATGGCTTACCGTTGACAAACCGCAGGGCAGCGGTAGCGCCACTGTTTCTGTCATTGCGCAGAGGTATGATGAAGGTACAGGGCGTACCGGACATCTGACTGTCTCTACAGCCGGCAGTTCCCAGACAGTTACTGTCAGGCAGACTGCAACTCCTTTCCCGGCTTTCGGCTATTCTTACTTTGATGATGATTTCTCATGGATTGTCCCTTATGCCACGGCACTTGGGGCGGGGGATTATATTGCCACTGCGGACCCTAATGCCACGGCACCCAACGTGGGAAGCAAAAGTCAGGACGGGGATGCCGATGCTGTGGCATTTATGTCGGAATTTGCGGAAAGGGGATATTCCGTCCTCAAGCCTGAAGACAATACAATGTATCTGATGGCCCATTATCTTAAATTCTGCAGGACAGACTATAATAACGGCCTTGTCCTTCCTGCCCCAGCCCTAAGCGAAACCGGTGAAGAGACTACGGATGTCGAGCTTTCGTTTGATTTTGCAGGGCACATGTCCGGGAAACTGTATGTGGATGATATCCGCATGGTGGTCGAAGTCCTTCAGGGACCTGGACAGATAGAGCGCTCTTCAGGGGCTATGTCTGATGTCAGTGATTCTTTCCTTCCTGACCAGAAGGACGGTGAGGCCAAGTGGACACATGCCAAGGTGAATGTCTATGGAATATCATCCACGACAAAACTTGCCATAAGGCATGAGGACATGGATGCAACCGGTGTACACCGTTTCCATCTGGACAACATCAAAATGATAAAGATTCCTGGTAAATAAATAACCTAACTCTTCGAATTTATGTGTAATAGAAACAAAACGGCAGCCCGGTTCCTGGCTGCATTCCTGGCTGTTGCCACTCTTGTTTCATGCCAGGAGGACTATGGCGAGCCTGATGCGTTCATCGATGTCCCTGAAAATGACATTACGGTTGATTTCAATGGGCTTAACTCCGCAGGAAAGGTGCCTTATGTGGAGATAGGCAGCAATGTCCCTTGGTCGGTCACAGAATGTCCGCAGTGGGTGACCCCGAGCACAATGAGCTCGGACAGGGGACGGCTTAACGTGTTTTTTGTATGCGAGGAGAATCTCAGCGGAGCGGACAGGAGCGGGAAGGTATCTGTCTCCGGGGCAGGTATCGTCAAAAGCTTCAACATTATACAGACCCTGAAAGTGGAGACGCTTGAGCTCAGTGAGACTGAGTTCTCCGTTAAGGGGGATGGCAAGCTGGCAACAGGGCAGGCCCCGTCGTTCTACATACTCGATGTCAACAGCGATTGGACGATAACGGCTGATTCCTGGATAAAGCCCGGAAGAACTTCCGGACAGGCGGGGCAGTATATCCAGGTTACCCTTGAAATCGGCGAGAACACCACCAGTTCTGTCAGGACCGGCCATGTGACTGTAAAGGCCGGGAACACTGAGTGCTCTGTGACTGTAATACAGGCGGTTAATGGGCTTGAGGTGGGTCTTGCTTCAATTGCCGTCAACAAATTCGGGTTCCAGGACGGATCCGACTCTCCTGTAAGTTTCACTGTGACTTCTGATGTGCCGTGGAAGGCAGAGTCCGACGACTGGATACAGGTATCTCCTCTCAGCGGGGAGGCAGGGACCACGGAGGTGTCTGTCACGGTATCCGGGAACACCGGAGGAAGCCTGCGTACAGGCACCATTCTCTTCAGCGCTTCTACCGGAGCCACAACCCCTGTGGAGGTGATGCAGTCTTCAACGCCGTATGAGGATGACAACGTATTTTTCAAGGACGATTTCTCATGGCTGGCCCCTTATATTGATTCGTATAATTCTTCACAGTCTTCACCTGTAGGAGATGCAGTCGGTACTGGAGATGAGGGCGCAAACGCCCCTAATGTATATGCCTCCGGCACACTGGGCATATTCGGTCCTTTTATCACTGAATTCAATGAAAGGGGATACAGGGA
>CALVCB010000079.1 GCA_944325965.1 uncultured Bacteroidales bacterium | reverse complement strand
CAGCCTCCGAAAATTTAGTTGGCAACAACAATTATGCACTCGCTGCCTAATCTACCAAGTAGCTTAGCTTAATCGACGGCCGCCAAGGCTGCGGCCGCGACGAGTATCTCTCCAGGCTTTAGGCCGGTTATGTCTGGAATATGAGGTATCATCCAAACCGGATGCACAGGGGGACTCCTTTAAACCCTGCCAAGACCTGAAGGATAAGTTTCGGATAGCCTGTCTCCCGGCAGTCCGTCACCGACAACCAAAGAGAGACTAAACGTGTAGAAAGCCGCCTGGTGCGGTGTTTGGACGGCGGTTCGAGTCCGCCCAGCTCCACAAATGCCGGAGTCCTGCCCGGGAAAGTCCCTGATGGTCTCCGGCATAAACTATACCATATCCTCCCCAGTACGTACTACCCTCACCCTGATGGCCTTATGGAACGGAATAAAGGCCGAGACCACTGCAACGACGAGAGCGGCGACCATCATTGTCCCTAAAATATCCTTGATTGAAAGCAGCAGGCCCTGGACCTGGAGGGTGCTGTCAAGGGAGGTCACGGCAATCTGCTGCGCCTGGTCGAAACCGTGGCCCTGGGAAATGGCTGCCTGCAGGGACTGGCTGTACCTCGCGGCGGCCACCGGGTCAGCCTGCGTGACAGTCTCGGACAGGGACTGGACGTACTGCTGCTGTAGCCGGTACTGCGTATTGCTGAAAAAAGAGATGGCGATAATCGGGGCCAGGACCGAACGGCTGTTGATCAGGAAGAAAGTGTTGGAAAGCATCAGCCTTGGCTCCAGGTCCTCGACCACATAAAGGCCGAAGGCTATGAACAGCACCATCATGCCGAAACCGCGCAGGATCATCGGCAGGATGAACATCTCATAGCGGGCCGCTGGGGAGACCCCGAAATACAGCACGGCAAAATATATGAAATAGCAGAACATCCCGGCGGAGATGAGGTAGCGGAACCTCCAGCGCTGCCACCGGAACCACCAGAAGCATATAAAAGCCCCCGCGATATACCCCGGAAGCTGCCATACGTTCATCGAATAGGCATGCAGGGTATCCACGTTCAGCACATTGATCAGGAACCTGGTGTTCAACGTACTGCTGGATGTCATGAACATCACGAAAAACATGAATATGTACCCTATCGGGGACTTCCAGTGCTTCAGGATGGCCGTGCTTATGTAGAACTTCTTTGCCGCAGGACCGGTCATCTGCCAAAGGAAAACGCCGATCAGCACCGGGGCGATGATGCAGCAGGCTATGATCACCGGGGAGCGGAACCAGTCCAGGGGCTTCCCGTAGTTGAAAAAGAACATCAGGGCGAGGATGCCGACAGACACCACCGTCATGTTCTTGCCGTCGATCTCCTCCACAGGGACCCTACCGCCGACACTGGTGTGCCTGAACACGACCAGTACAGCAAGCATGGCCACCAGCAGGAGGATTATCATCATGTAGTACATGTACTTCCAGTCATAGTAGTAGGACATGATGGCGGTAAACATCATGGACAGCTGCCCGGTCGAGAACACCAGCGGATAGAAATAGGCGTAGAACTCACTGCGGACGTCCTTCGGGGAGAACCACGGCTTGATGGCCCGGATGAACCAGAGCATGACGAACGCCTTGAGGAAGCCCAGCAGGAAGCTCGCCACCGTGACCACGGATATATGTTCCGTCTGCGCGCACATCAGGCTCAGGATCACCTGGAGGAAAAGGTCCACGAGCAGAAGGGTGCGGGGCGCCACATTGTCAAGAACCTTCGGGACAATAGGATAGGCTATCGCCATCCCGGCCGAGGCACAGTAGTAGGCCATCATCACATCCTCGCTCATCGCCCCCAAGGTGTTCGATATCTCCAGGGCGCTGCCGGTGTAGGCCCCGTTCATCATTGACACCGGAAGGATAATGATAAACGCGGTCAATATGCCGGCCCACTGGGGGAAGCCCCGGCGCATAGGCAGATTCAGCTTCATGGCACCCGGTTATTTTCTGCGCCTTACGGCTTCGGTGACGACCATCATGCCGGCACGCATCCGGGCCATGTCCCTGTCATCCACCCCGGTGAACTCGATGCGGACAGGGATACGCTGCTGGACCTTAACGAAGTTCCCGGCGGAATTGTCCGTAGGGACAAGGGAATATTTCGAGCCTGTGGCCTCCGATATGGCCGTGACCTTGCCCATAAAGACCTTCCCGGGTATGGCGTCGACCCTTATCCTGACATCCTGGCCGATGAAAATGCCTGAAATCTGCTTCTCCCGATAGTTGGCGGTCACCCACTTGTCCGTATTGCGGACAAGGTAAGTGATTGTCTGCCCGCCCTGTACATACTGCCCTGGCTCGAGGGTCCTGCGCCCGGTATATCCGTCGTAAGGGGCGAGAAGGACAGTATAGGACAGGTTCAGCTTGGCGAGGTCCAGATCGGCCTCGCGCCTCATGATGCTCGCCATGGCCCCTGTCCGCCTTTTCTCCGCCTCCTGATACTGGGATTCAAGGGCTGCCTTCTGCCTCAAAAGCGCCTCGTAACGCGCCTGTGCGGCATCATGGTCGGCCTTGACCTGCTCGTACTGGTGACGGGCCACAGACTCCTCCGAAAGGAGCCTTTCGTAACGCTTGAGGTCCTGTTCATACTGCCACACACGGGCCTTCGCCTCCTTGATATTGGCATCCTGCATATCGATGTTGGTCCGCGAAGTGACAATCCCGGCGGCGAGTACATCGCTCGCCCCGTGGGCGTCCAGCAGGGCGGCCTCGGCCTCTTTCATCCTTATGTAATACTCGCTGTCATCAAGTACAAGCAGAGTATCGCCCTTGCGGACGAACTGGTGCTCGCGGAAGCGGACTTCCTTGATATAGCCTGACACCCTGATATTTACAGGCGACACATACTGGTCGATGAAAGCGTCGTTTGTAATGTCATACCTGAGATATTTCCAGAAATGGCTGCAGCTCCATACAAGCCCTGCTCCCACCACGGAAAAGAAAAACAGGTTGATTATCAGATTCCTGAGCTTCAATTTCTTGAGCAGGCGCCTCCTTTCCGGCTGGTATGACGGCGTCCCGGCCCCGTTTATTTTTTCGTCTTTTCCCATAATCATAGTCTCCCGCAGGCTCTCTGCAGCCTGTAATAATTGTATATTACCCTCGTCCTGGCCCGTGTAAGCTGGAGCTCGGCTTCAAGCATCACATTGCTCGCATCCAGAAGGTCCGTAAGGATGCTGAGCTGTTCGAAATAACGGTTCTGCATGATTCTGTAGTTCTCTTTCGCCTGAAGGACAGACAGTTCCAGCGTCTTTACCTGCTCCAGCGACTCCTCGTGCCGCAGCCAGGCGTCCCGTACCTCCATCCGGAGCTGCTGCATGGCCTGATCCATGGCATTGGTCATGAGGCTGACATTCTGCTTCCGTATGGTCACGGCCGTGCGGTTCCGGTAAAGCGATGATATAGGATAGGATATGCTCAGCCCGATGCTCCAGCTGTTGCCGAACATATCGGCCATTGTCCTTGTCAGCGGCCTGGCAAGCGTGTTACCGGCATAGAGGGAAACGGTGGGCAGATAGTCGGACCTGGCGATCCTGACTTCCGTCTCCGCCAGGGATACCCGCTCCCTCGCCAGCCGCAGGCCGGGGTCAGCATCGTATGCCATCATCAGGCAGCTTTCGTATGTCCCGGCAAGCATCGCGGGCCTGAGGGCCGCCGTATCCGGGAGGATAAGCAGCTGCTCGTCAAGTCCGAGGAGGATATCGAGGCGCTGCGAAGCGAGGATTATCGAATTCCGTGTCTGCTGCAGGGATATGCGGTCGTTGGAAAGCTGGAGCTCGCTGCGAAGGACATCGTTGTTGGTGATAAGGCCCTCCTCCTTCATTCTGACTATATCCTGCAGGCGGCGCTCCGACTCGGATATGTTCTGCTCCATGACCTCGTATTCCTTGTAGAGGCAGAACAGATCAAGGTACTGCTCCATCAGGCCCAGCTTTATGTCCGACGCATCCGCCGAGGTCTGCAGAGAGGCGATTTTCTCCTCTATCTCTGAACGCTTTATGGTCCGGCGGATCTTCCCGCCCTGGTAGAGCGGCTGGGTGACATCTATCGAATAGTTCTGCGACCAGTCCGGATTGTCCGGCAATGTGGCGTCGCTCAGTCCGTGGAGAAAGACCACCGGCTGCCCTAGATACCCTCCGGTCAGGCCTACCTGGACATCCGGGGCCTGGGCCAGACGCGCACTTTTCAGGTTCTGCCCGGCCATCAGCAGGTTCAAGGTGTCGGCCTGGAGCACCAGGCTTGCCGCCATCCCCCTGCGGAACAGGTCCTCCACTGTAAGCATCAGCGTATCAGCATGTTCCGCACTTTCCTCAGGAGCCGTCCGCTCTGCCCCTACAGCCGGACCGGCCAGACAGAGACCGAACAGCATCGCCGCCGCGGCCCTCCGGAACGTGCACATGCGCACCGCCGATTCAATATGTCTCCAATATATCATACAATTCCTTGAGCAAAATCCTTATTTCCCCTGTCCTTTCCACACCGAGCCTCTCCTCCGCATACGCATAGACCTCATCCGTCATCGGCGCGAGCCTGTGGTGGAATGCCACGCCTTCTTCCGTAAGGTATACCAGCCTGTTGCGCCTGTCGCGCGGGTCCTCCTCCCGACGGACATAGCCCCGCTTCTCCAGGTTGGCGATGATGTTGGACATGCAGGCCTTGCTCTTTGAGATGCTTTCCGCCAGGCTCTGCTGGCTGTACCCGGGGCGGTCGTACAGCCTGTTCATGACCTGGAGCATCTCGAAGGATATTCCTGCGTCATATTTCTTGAGAGTCCGCTGCAATGCACGCCTCAACGCCATCCTGGTCCTGAGCAGCTGCAGTGAAAGCTCCCGTACCGATTTTCCTTTCTTCATATCATAAACGGTTTACAGTCAAGAAG
>CALVCB010000078.1 GCA_944325965.1 uncultured Bacteroidales bacterium | reverse complement strand
AATGAGATAAATGCAGGGTCGCCAAATCCCGACAGAGTTCCGCCAATTTCCGACAAATCGTACCCCTTTTTTGAAAATCTTGTCGGGGGTACGAATTGGGTACTAATTTTTGTCCGTCAATGCCCTCTTTTTGGCGGTCAAGGTCGCCAAAGGGCAATAAAAAAAGTCCCACAAAATATTGATTTTGTAGGACTTGTCTTTTTATTGTCGCCTTTTGGCTTTTCTTTTGGTGATCCGGTTGGGATTCGAACCCAAGACCCACAGCTTAGAAGGCTGTTGCTCTATCCAGCTGAGCTACCGGACCGGCCTCTTTCCTATCTTGCTGTCAGAGACAGGGAAAGTGGGTGCAAAGATAGCATTTTTTATTTGATTGGCAAATGAAAATATGTTTTACATATTCATGCCGTTATTTGCGGGCCTTTTTCACAAGGCCGGTGGCGAATTCGATGCCTATGACGAGCATCAGTCCTACAAGGGCGAAAGCCACGGCTCCCCAGATGTGCGGGTCAATCTGGCCGGAATACATCTGCACGACCTCGTCTGTGCCTGCGGTCTCCATCATGGCTGCTGCTTCTGGGAACTGGGAACATATGATGTCTGGCATGTTGCTCCACGGCCATACCTTTACTAATGACCCGATTATAAATCCTGCAAGCACAAGCAGTGTCGGCCTGTGGTAATGTTCAAGCAGCCAGTGCAGGAATTTGGAAAAGGCGATGATGCCTATGAGGGCCCCGAGGATGAATACCAGCACAATGACAAAGTCCATCAGTACCCCCTTGCCTGATACGATGTCTGCTATTGTCCCCATCATGTATTCGTATTTCCCGAGTATAAGGAGGATGAAGCTCCCTGATATTCCAGGGAGAATCATTGCACAGATTGCGATGGCTCCGCTGAGGAATATGAACCAAAGGCCGTCAGGAGTTTCCGTCGGGGAGAGCGTACAGATGACCACCCCGAGTATTATCCCGAAGGCCAGAAGTGCGAAATCCTTGCCTTTCCAGTTTTCTATCCCTTTGAGGATGAAGATGGAGGACGCTACGATCAGCCCGAAGAAGAATGCCCATGTCTGTATCGGGTGGTAATTGAGCAGATACTGCATCAGCTTGGCCAGAGAGAGGATGCTGACGAGGATTCCGGCCACGAGAGACAGCAGGAAATTTCCGTTGATGTATTTCCAGAACTGGCTGAACTTGCCGGTGAAAAGAAGCTTGACAGCTGTCATGTTGATAGAACTGATCGAACCTACGAGGTTGTCATAGATGCCTGTCATGAAGGCGATTGTGCCCCCTGATACTCCCGGAATTACGTCGGCGGCCCCCATGCAGATGCCTTTTATTGTAACCAGAAGATAATTGAAAACATTTTTCATTATTGATATTTAATAATTTACACATTATGGCTATCTGATTGTCAACAGCATGGCCGAAATGCCCCTGAAAAGCTCCGGAGATGAGAAGGCGGAGGAGTCCTGAGGGGTGACTGTCAGGTCGAAGATATCTTTACAATGCGGAGTACATCCCACCTTGAACCTTGCCGGCACCGCCGTGTCAAGGAACCTTACTGTAAAGTCGCAGCGTGCAGTCAGGTCTATGTAGAGGTCTTGCCTGGCCTCCAGGAAGGGACGGAGAATCTTTTTCCTGGGCCGTCCGTACCAGTTAAGGTCTTTTTTCTGGAATGTGTATAAAGGGTCGGTAAGCATGGCTTTCTCCTTTTTCCTTCGGCTTCCAGTGTCAATGTAGAATATGTCAGGTTCAATGCCTTTGCCATGAAAGAACTCATTGATCTGGGACACGCAGTCTCCCGCATTCTCATCCCTGCTGTCAAGCAGGATGAACACCTCGTGTATTGAAGACAGTGGAATCATGCCGGTGCTGATTCCGCAGGCATATTTCTTCAATGCCCTGCTTCTGAAAATTCTTGTCAGCGGAGTGTCCATGTCCCGGTGTCATTTAGCGTTTGCCGCAATCAGTCCCCTTATTTCCTGTTTCGCAGCCTTCCATCTCGGGATGTCTATCTTGGTGCCGATCACTTCGACCACCTTTGCCGCGATGATGGAGCCCACTTCGCCGCACACTTTCAGTGGCATGCCGAGAGAATGTGCATACAGGAACCCCGCGGCATAAGTGTCGCCGGCTCCTGTGGCGTCTATCGTATCTGCCGGCCAGGCCTCTATATAATGGTATTCATCCCCGCATTTGAGCATGGACCCGTCCTTGCCGATTTTCACTACGGCAATGCTGCAGTGCCGTGCAAGCTCGTCCAGGGCCTCCCTCGGCTCAAGCCTGGTGAACGATTTCGCCTCGCTTTCATTTGCGAATACTATATCCACGTAGCGGTCGACGATGTCATGGAGAAAGGCCTCGTTGGACTCCACTACATTATATGATGCCATGTCCATTGAGATTATGCAGCCTGCCTCCCTGGCCATCTCGACTGCCCTGCGTATCAGGTTCTGGTTCTGGACCAGGTATCCTTCTATATGGAAATAGTCATATCCTTCAAAGTATTCTTTCTTCAGGTCATCCGGTCCGAGCTCGAGGGCCGCTCCGAGATATACTGCAAATGTCCTCTCGGCATTCGGTGCCGTAATGAAGACCATCGCCCTTCCGGAGGAGTTCTTCCCTTTGAGGAGTGTGGATTTTATGCCGTACTGCTCCTGGTCGCTTTTGAACAGGTGCCCGAGTTCGTCATCGCCGATTTTTCCTATGAATCCGGACTTCATTCCGAATATGGCCGTGCCGGTGATAGTGTTGGCTGCGGACCCGCCCGCCACATATTGTACCCCCATAGGTTTGAGGGCTTTCCAGATTTTGTCTCCGGTTTCCATATCTACATGCTGCATGCTTCCTTTCGGAAGATGGAACTGCCGCAGAAAAGAGTCGTCGGGAAGCACGGCGAGGATATCTGTCAATGCATTCCCAATGCCCAGTATCGATTTCATCATAGAAAAATTAGTACATTCGGCAAAGATATATAAAAAATAGTAAATTTGCAGTCTCTCCTCTGATGGACGACACGAGACAAGATGAGCAGTTATTCAAAGCCATTCAAATATGTCATTTCCCTGGCTGTGGCGCTGGTGCTGATGTGGTTTTCATTCCGCGGGGTCAAGTGGGATGATTTCATTGCGGGGCTCCGCTCATGCCGGTGGGAATATATCCTTCTGTCAATGGCTGCGGGCATAGTCGCCTTTTACCTTCGGGGATTGAGATGGAGGGAGCTGCTTATTCCCATTGACCCTTCCATCAAGAGGATAACCACTTTCAATGCAGTGAATATCGGATATATAGCCAATTTTGTCTTCCCCCGTATCGGCGAGCTGGTCAGGTGCGGCATCATTGCTGGGAATTCCTCATTCGAGAAGGCTGAGGCGCTGGCGGACTGTGGCGGGAAGCCGGAGAGACGGCGGCTTGCATCTTATGACAAGGTCCTCGGCACCGTGGTGCTCGAAAGGAGCTGGGACATGCTTACCATGATCATTTTCCTTGCGTGCCTGCTGGTGTTCAGACGGGAAAAGTTCGGGAGCTTCTTTGCCGAAAAGATGTGGGCGCCGCTGGAGAAGTCGGTTTCTTTCAGCGTGTGGTGGCTCGGGATTTCAGCCGTTGTAATCCTGGCCCTGATTATATTTCTCATAATAAGGTACAGGCACAACAATGCGTTCTGCAGCAAGCTATTCTCCATCTGCAAAGGCCTGCTTTCCGGGATCGGCAGCTGTCTACGTATGCCGCGCAAATGGCTGTTTTTCGCGTATACCGCCCTTATCTGGGGGATGTACTGGCTGATGAGTGCGTCCACGATGTGGGCGATGCCAGACCTGGATGCGCTGAATATAGTGGATGCGCTGTTCCTCATGGTTGCCGGCAGTTTCGGATGGCTGGTTCCGGTCCCGGGAGGGTTCGGGGCATTCCATTTCATCGTTTCCCTTGCCTTGAGTACAATATATGGAATACCATTCGAAATGGGGATCATTTTTGCTACCCTGTCCCATGAGTCACAGGCCATTACAATGGCCGTTTGCGGCGGTGGCTCATATCTCTACGAGACTCTGAAGAAATCTCCTGACGGCAATTTGGAATCTGCTTGATTCTTTCTATAGAAATCAGAAAATCCCTCCCGGAAATCTCTCATGAATTTATATCGATAAGATTTCGAGGAGTTTCCGGGGGCGTGTTTCCATCCGGCACTTCCTCCAGTTGTGAAAAAATCCGTTTTTTGCAACAATTCAGTATGGCTGTCTGTCTTATTGTTGTCTTAAATGAATTGGATATGAACAGGCATATTGCAGTATTCGTGTTTTTTATAGCTGCTGTTTCCTCTTTTGCGAAACCACAGGGAGAAAGGATCTTTACCGTGAGGGGCACGGTCATAGATAAGGGGACCGGGGGACCGTTGGAGTTCGTGACCGTAGCACTGGCGGATACGGCAGGGCGCGTGACCTCCGGGGCCACGACAGATTCCACGGGTTCTTACATTATCCGCATACAGGACCGCAGTGTTTCCGCTATGGAAAACAGGCTGGTGTTCTCGCTGGTGGGATACAAGGAAAGGTCTTTCAGCTTCATGGAGCTGGAATCCTCTGCGGGGGACGGGCCTGCCGGAGAAGGGATGCCGTCATGCAAAGTGGAGGATGGTGTCATGGAGATAGGGCCTGTCGTCCTCGGGGAAGACGCGCAGGTGCTCGCGGGAGCAAAGGTGTCAGGGGACAGGCCGCTGATCGAGCATCAGTTCGACCGTCTGGTGCTGAATGTGTCGGAACTTGCCGTGGCACAGACCGGTGACGCCCTTGATGTGCTCAAGAGCTCGCCGGGGGTGACCGTGGACAACGAAGGCAATATCAAGCTCAATGGCTCCACTGTGGCGGTGTGGATAGACGGCAGGCCGTCCAATATGTCCGGTTCTGACCTGGAGGCGTATCTGAAGGG
>CALVCB010000077.1 GCA_944325965.1 uncultured Bacteroidales bacterium | reverse complement strand
ACTTTTTCTATAATGAGAGGCACGGCTATGACTATATTCGGCTTAACCTCTGACAGGGCCTGCATGATTATCTTCGGGCTCGGTACCCTCGTGAGGAAATGCACGTGCGCCCCGACCGTCAGTTCGAAAAGTACTTCGAACATCATTCCGTACATGTGGGCGGACGGGAGCATCGCCACTACATTGGAAGTATTGTTCAGCATCGGGAGCACCTTCATAGCGAACAGGATGTTTGAAAAGAGCGCCCTGTACGGTATCATTACGCCTTTGGAAAACCCGGAGGTGCCGGACGTATAGTTGATCAGGGCCAACTCGTCAGCCGAATCCTCATAATAGCTGATATTCTCGGGAGTGAAGTTCATCGGATACTTCCTGCCGAAAAGTTCATTCAGGTGTGCCCTGACTTCTGTTATCTCCTTTGACTTCGCATAAAGCAGTGAAAAAGTGTTTATCTGCACCACAGCCTGAAGATTGGGCATCTCGCTTTCGTTGAGCCCTTCCCAGACCACGTCATCCACAAAAAGTATCCTGGCCTCGGAATGGTTCACCAGATGATGGATGTTACCAGGCTTGAACTCGTGGAGGATGGGCACAGGTACGGCCCCGTAGGTGAGGGCGGAAATGAATGAGACTCCCCAGTTGGCCTGGTTTCTCGAGCAGATCGCCACCTTGTCCCCCTTTACAAGCCCGCACTCTTCATACATGATATGCATCTTGGCTATCCGCCTTGCGACATCCCTGTAATGGAGCGTCACTCCCTGATAGTTCGACAGGGCAGGCCTGTCCCAGTTTTCCCTGAAACTTTTTTCGTAAAGTTTATTTACCGATTGAAATCTGTCCATATAAAATATTTTCCGATCAAGAATCCTGTCGTATTCCCTAAATTGGTTATTTAAGTTTGATGGTATGTGTCTTCCCGTCATAGCATACGGCCTTCACGCAGGCACCCTCGGCCGGTATGATCCTGCTGTCACTGCGTATCATCCTGTCCCCTTCAAAAACAGTGAGGGGCTCACCTCCGTAGAATCCGAAAATCAGCGTCTGTATGGAGGTACGCACTATCCAGTATGTGTTACCTGCCACCTTTACCGCTTCCGGCAGTCCCTTTATTGTCTCGTCAGACGTGATGGTCTTCCACTGCGCAGGCCTGCGTCCCTGGAGGTTGTACATCTCTATGGTATTGTCCTTATGGAGAACAATTACATTGTATTTCCTGGTCCCGTTGAAGTCGTATATGCCGGGCCCCAGCAGTATTTCCTTGCCCAAGTCAACAGGGAACGGGCTTACATAGCGCCCCAGGCGGTCAATCAGGTACAGTTTACTGCCGGATGCGAAAAGGATCTGCAGCTTCCCGTTTGCAAAATAGTCAATGGTACCGGCGTTCCCGCATATCGGAGAATGGAATTCCACACCCCAGAGGCCTTTTCCTCCTACTTCCTTGAGGCAAAGGTACATGTTGTCCTGCTGGTAGAACAGATTCATCTTGCCTGTTCCGGAATTCTTTACCTTGAACGGGCCTTTTGGCACTACAACAACCGTATCCCTCTCAAACACAGGGGCCTTGGTCTTCATAACGGGAACTCTGAACGTTTCTGCAGAGGCTACAGTCCTTCCGTCCTTGTCCCTGGACAGGCAGAAAGCTACGGGAACATATGAATAACCTTCCGAGCATTCCGCCAATGTCGAGGCATATGAAGGCCTGAATACTTCCGGAAGGACATCCGCCCCCTCGGAAACAGACAGGTATGAAACAAAATACCTGTTGCCGGAAACGAAGTCCGGCTGGATGGCCGCATCGGAGACAAATGAAGCAAGGGTGTTTTCCAGTGCCCGGCCTTCCGTATATTCCGAGACAGCAGTACGGCTTCCGACGATTATCCAGCCGTCCATGTATGTAAAACAAGACTCGTCAGGAACGGAAAAGAACGGCCCGAAGACAGAAGAGGCGAAGCCCCCATACGGATATGCGCACACCTTCGGTGAGGAATCCCTGCCGGAAGACGGGTCCACATCACGGAACACCGTATCCATATCGTTGCTGCCCATCTTCATCAGCAGCACTTTCTCCACATCGCCGCCGGCCTTGAAGAAGGCGGCAGCCACTTCTTTCACCCCCAAAGTGGAGGCCCACTGCACAGGGGAGATGCCGGAACGCTTCTGCAGCTGGGAGCGATCAGCCTCAATCCTCCCGAGCCTGCCGGCCCCGTCCGCGAACGCATCCGCAGAGGATATGTATGACGACACATCGCCAAGCGGCAGACTGGCAAAGAATATGGTATACGACGGAAGGACCGACGCGACTTCAGAGCGCACCGGGGAATAACCCTTGAAGACATTCACGAAATCCTCCACTCCCCTGTCCGAGAAGAAGGTGCCGTCAAGCCTCAGATGCTCCTGTCCGGACTGCACCACTGAAAAGCACGACCATCCTGAAAACTTCTTCAGGAAATCCGCGTACCTGTACACCGCCCTGTCGGCTATGCCTGTAAAGAATTTACCTATCTCGCTGCAGGAGAAGTACACCGTATTCTCACTGCCGCCGGAGGCCTCTGCGCAGTCGGCGAAACCGTCCGAATCCAGTACCGAAATACCTTTCTCAATATGCCGGGCAGAAGACTTGGTCAGGACATCCGATGTAGATAGCAGCAGTATGTTCCTTCTGTGAAGATATGTCTTCACATCGGCAAGCCCGGAGCAGTCCAGCAACGAGACAGAAAGCCCCGCGGAATCGGCCTCCGCCATGAATCCGCGGACCCATCCGTCAGTCTCCGCCCCGGCACGTCCGGCATCGATGGCCATCAGCGGGACAAGGGAGCCGTTGTAATGCAGGGAAAGCACGGAACGCGAAGACCTCAGCGGGCCGTCCGCCTGGACCTTTGCAAGAAACCTCTGCAGGGCACTGCTCTCCAGGCCTCCCGTAAAATAATGAAAGCAGCCTGACGTATCCGTCAACAGGCTGCAGGCCGTCCTGAAATCCGAAAACCCGACCACCATCACCGCGTCCGACGGCACTGCGGACAGAAGTCCCGTACGGCTCTCCGAAGCAAGCGAGGCGGACTTTGTCTCCTCCGCACCGGAATACAGGAAGAACACCGCCACCGCAACTATGGCCGACAGTCCCGCCAGCACAGCGATGCAGGCGATTATGGTTTTCCTGTTCATGGCCTTAACGGACCGCTATCGCCTCTATCTCGATCTTCACACCCATCGGCAGTGCCGCAACCTGGAAACATGCCCTGGCAGGCTTGTCTCCGGTGAAGAACTCGGCATAGACGGCATTCGCCGCAGCGAAATTGGCGATATCATCAAGCAGGACAGTAGTCTTAACTACGTTGTCATAAGTCATTCCGGCCGCCCCGAGAATGGCACCGATATTCTTGAGGGACTGTCTTGTCTGGTCCTCTATCTTATCAGGCACGGACCCGTCCGCAGGGACTACAGGTATCTGGCCGGAGATATAAAGAGTCCCGTTCACTTCTATGGCCTGTGAATACGGGCCCACGGCCTTCGGTGCATCTGGAGTAGCGATTACTTTCTTCATATTCAAAAATTTTTATACAACCTGCGAATTTACTCATAATCTGCCTAAAATCAAACACCACATGCGCAAAGCCGGAAATACAAAAATAACCTCGTGAAAATCACGAGGTTATCTGGAATCAAGTAGTCCCGAGCAGAATCGAACTGCTATCTAAAGTTTAGGAAACTTCCATTCTATCCGTTGAACTACGGGACCATTTTATCAGAAAAAGAAAGCCGGAACTTATTCAGCGTTCTTTACAATAATCTGACGGCCTCTATAGTACCCGCACTCAGGGCATACCCTGTGGTACATAACAGTAGCTCCGCAATTTGAACAAGTAGCCAATGTAGGGACTACGGCCTTGTCATGTGTTCTTCTCTTGTCTCGTCTTGCTTTTGAGACTTTGTGTTTCGGATGTGCCATTGTTTTATATTTTTATTATTTTATTCATATCTTCCGTCTTTCAGTTTCTGAACATGTCCTTCAGGACTGAAAACGGGGTTTCTTCCCCTCCGGCCTCACCGGCCTGCCGGCTGCCGCCAAGATAACGTGTAACCTCCGGGTCACATTCCCCTTCGGCATGCACCCTCTGCATCGGAAGGGACAGGCATGTATAGTCGTAAATAATCTGCCTCATATCCAGATCGGCGTCAGACCCGGAAAGCAAGACTATCTCTCTGCCGTCCTCCTCGGCGGAGGTCTCCGTACCGTCATCCCCGCTGCCGAACTTGACACTCAGGCGTCCTGTCGTATCAACGGGAATCGCCAGCCGGCCAAGACACCTGTCACAGGAAACGGTCACGCTGCCCGATATATGACAGTCAACTCCTATATAATGTCCTGACTTCTCCGCCACAGCCTCCACCTCAACCGACGCATCGATAATGTCAGGATTTTCGAATTCCTCAAAGAACTCCTTGCCTACAGTCCAACGGTAAGACGTCTTCCCGGAGACCAATCCATTTACAGGTATCAAAAAATCAATTTTTTCCATAACCATAAATAGATTTGAGCGTGCAAAGGTAAGAAAAAATTCTTAATAATCAATCCAAATCGTTACTTTTTCTTTTCCTTTCTATTTCATCGAGAATTATTTTCCTGATTCTCATCGACTTGGGAGTTACTTCAACAAGCTCATCCTCCTGAATATATTCCAGGGCCTCCTCCAGAGAGAACACTATAGGAGGCGGAAGCATCACCTTATCGTCACTCCCGGAAGCCCTCATATTGGTAAGCTTCTTGGTCTTGCAGATATTGATATTGAGGTCGCGCTCCCTTGTGTGCTCGCCGACCACCTGGCCAGCATATATCTCATCTCCCGGGTTAACGAAGAAACGTCCGCGGTCCTGCAGCTTGTCCATCGAGTAGGCCACAGCGACACCGGTCTCAAGGGATACGAGGGAACCGTTGGTCCTGCGTTCGATGTCACCTTTATAAGGTTCATAGTCCTTGAACCTGTGGGCGACCACGGCCTCTCCCTGTGTTGCAGTCAGGAGGTTGCTCCTGAGTCCCATGAGCCCCCTTGCAGGAATGTCGAAGTCGAGATGGGTACGGTCCCCCTTGTTGTCCATCCTCAAAAGTGCGCCCTTGCGGCGGGTGGTTATCTC
>CALVCB010000076.1 GCA_944325965.1 uncultured Bacteroidales bacterium | reverse complement strand
CGCGAGTGTCAGTCCGCTTTGAGTCAAGGCGGTTTTTGCAGCTGCCACACTGAGCTGACGTGGCGGATGGAAAATATCTGCGGTTTCGCATCCTTCCTTTCCAGGTACCTGTTGCGGGCTTCAGCTGCTCCTGGATTAGGTGATTCGCTTCTAAAGTGCTGCGGATTTATTTGTCAGTTTTCTTTTCCATTATGTCACTGTTTATTTTTTCCCTGTAGCCCTTCGGTGTGCATCCGTATTTGGCTGAGAAGTTCTTGAAGAATGTTCCCCTGTTCGCATATCCGGACCTGTATATTATTTCATCGATTGTAAGCTTTGTTGTTGCAAGCAGTTGTTCGGCATATGCAAGCCTGAATTCCTTGATGATATTGTTTGGAGTTATATTTATCAGTCCTTCGAGTCTGTTGTACAGGGTTCTTACGCTTACGCCCATCTTTTCTGCTATGAATGCTGTGGTGACCGTGCTGTCGGAAATGTTTTCGCTTATTATCCTTAGCATCTTGTCAATGAATTCCTTGTCTTCACGGTGCAGTACTTTGCCGTATGTGAACTGGTAGGCGCTTACACTTGACTGGTAGTAGTTCTGCAGGGATTTTAGCTTGTTGATGAGCTGGTCTACTGATGCTCTCAGATATTTGATGTCAAGCGGCAATCCGATGTACATGTCAGCCCCGGATTCTATCCCTTTTATCTTGTCATCACTGTGCCTGTCTCCGCTGAGAAGCACTACCGGTGTATTGGCAGTCATTTTGTCTGTCTTAATTGTCTTTATTGTATTGATGAAATCATTGTTTTGCGTGAGGTATTCGAATATCATTATGTCAGGCTGTGTGTTGTGTGTGGCATGAATCGCTGTGCTGCAGTCGTTGAACATCCTGATGTTATATTGCGAGGAAAAGAGTTCTGCTATGAAATTCATTATTTCAGGGTCCTTGCCTATGATGTACATTGTTGTCCTTTCCTGTATTGGATCGAAATCAAGCAACTGTTCTTTGTACATTTCCGCATTGCCAAGCCTGCTGATTTCCTGCAGGTTCTCATAGCTGCTGTATTTGTCGACCGAGGCCTCGTTAACGCTGTTCTCCTTCCTGTTCATGGATGGAAGTGACAGGGTCAGACTGACACAGTCTTCCCTGATGTCAGTAGACAGGCTGCCTCCGAGTTTTGCAGCTATGCCTTTGCACACGACGATTCTCATTTCACTGTTGAAAGAGAGGCCGGAGGTGTTTCCGTTTAACGGGTATTCAATTACAGCGGATCTTTCCAGTATCTCTGAGATCTTTGCCGGGTCTGTGTTTGTCCCGTTGTCGGATATGCGTATCTTCAGCATATTGTCTTCTGTGCGGATTCCCAGACTTACTTTCCCGTCCCTTTCTACATTGATGAAAGCATCGGTCAGGAGCATCTCTATTGCGGTTGCAACTTCTTTGTATGCGGTGCTCCAGACGAGATTCTTGGGGATGTCCATGGTAAACGCGATTTTCCGGTTCTCGGCGTACCGTGTGAATGTCCCGGCTATTTCTTCTGCAAGGTCGCTTACATTGAACATCTGAGAACGGCTTTGTTCCGCATCATTTGATTCCCTGAAATTCTGGAATATCCTCAGCATGCTGAGGAGTTTTCCGCTCTGCTGCAGTATCTTTTCGCTGTGTTGGCGGATGAAACTGTCCGATTTTTCGTATTCGAGTATCTGCTGGCACGGACCCGATATCATTGTTACCGGCATGGTGAGTTCCTGTGCGATATTTTCAAACAGCTGTACAGTGGAGTCCAACAGTTCTTCTTTTCTTCTGGTTTCGATTCTTTCCTGCTGTTCTCGGTGTTTTTCCCTCCTGTATTGCCTGTACCACATGCCAGCAAGGCAGAGCGCGAGTATCGACATCAGCGTGTATAATACTTTGGCTGATGCTGACGCATACCATTGTGGCCTGATCCTGATTGCCAGGCTGGATACAGGGCTTGTGTATCCGGTAACAGGGTTGTAGTACTTTACAAGCAGTGTATATTTCCCGGGAGCGAGGTCAGGCATTTTGATCGTTTTTGAAGTATTGTTCCATGTACGGTCGAACCCTTTGAGCATATAGGAGAACTGGTAGTTGTTCCCGTCTATATAGTCCAGGGCATCCACATTTATTTCATAGAGGCGTTCATTTGCTCTGACAGTCAGGCCGTCTTTCCATGACAATTTATCGGCGGGGATGTTTTCCGGGCCTGATATCTTTACATTTCTGATCTGGAGGGCAGGGAATATTGCCTTGCCTGTGTCCTTCTGGCTGTCCACGGTGACAAAACCATTCGTCCCGCCGAAGAAAAGCAGGCTGTCCCTCATGTCGCAGAAGTAGGCTCCGTCACTGTATTCTATTGTGTTGATCCCGTATGAGTATGAATATGTGATGGCCTTGTTGTTCGCCGGGATGTATTTTATAAGTCCTCTGTTCGTACTCACCCACAGCTCCCCGTATCTCCCCTCCAGTATCCCGTGGACAGATTTCCTTACTGATGTTTCTTCTACTGTACCGTCATTTAAGGAAACTTTCAGAAGCCCGAAGCTTGTCCCGAGCCACAGGTCTCCTTGACTGCTTCTGCAGATTGACCATACATCATTTGCTATGTCGGATCGGTCTTTGTTGAATTTCAGTACTTTACGTATTCCGTTTGCTGGGTCGTACACTGCGAGCCCGCCTCCTCTGTTCCCGAAAAGCAGGGAACCGTCGCTGTCCATGTAGACGCAGAAGAACATATCCATGTTGCGCATCCTTTTGCCGAAATTGATCTGGCTGCTCTTTTTTACATACGGGCCAGATGCTCCTGTGCCTATCTCCAGCTTGAATACCCCGCATCCGACAGTGGCTATCCAAAGGGTGTCCCCGTCCTCGCATATGCCATGGATATATTTCAGTGATTCCGGTATATCACCTTTCAGTGTATGGATTTTTCCGCTCCTGTAGGAATAGTAGTTAAGCCCGTGCCCTTCGGACCCTATCCAGATGACACCGAGCCTGCTTTCTGCAAGGGCATATACACTTTTATCGGCGAGCTCGCTGTTTTCCGTGGTTATGAGCCTTGCCCTGTCTGCAGTGATCTTTCCTCCATTTGCAAATCCCGGAATCTGGAGGATGCCCTCTCCCTTCGTAGCCATCCACAGTGTGCCTTTCGAATCGACCAGGAGTGCCCGTACCGGCTTCGACAGGGAATGTGGCAGCTTGTCAAAAGTGTATGACCTGAATGTGGTAGGGTTGTATGCATACATCATCACACCCTGCCCGTCTGTGCCAATCCATACTATATCCTGCCTTTTGTCGTGCAGGAGGGAGAATACACCGCAGTCTATGTCAAGCCTGCTTCTTTTGTACCCGTCCAGGTTTCTCCCCGGTGTCGTGGTCTTGCTCAGGCGCGTCACTCCATTATACAGATAGGAAATCATATAGCCGTCTCCGTATTCCGATATGTCGGAGACTGGACCATAGCTGTTTATATCGTCTTCAAGGTCTGCTATGGCTGTTATCTGTCCATTGCAGGTATTGAAAAAATGCAAGGTCTTGTCCTGTCCTATTATATAAACGCCGTTGTCTTTGCGGAATGCCGAGATCAGCGGCATGCTGCCTGTAGCCGGCTTCGCCTGGCCCAGACTGGCCATTTTACCGTCCTGCGGGAATGACGCATCGGCGTACCAGATACCGCTCTTGCAGAATATCCATGCTATATTCTCATCTGAAAGGCTTGTCTCGAGGATGTCCCGGAATGAAAATCTTCCAGGCCAGCTGATTTTCTCAAAGCTCCGTGTACATGGCTGGTATCCGTACAATTCATTCTCCGGAGCGAATATGAATGTCTCGTGGCTGCTCCTGGAGGCCACGAAATATATTCCCTGGAATTCTTCGTGGCGTTCTTCCACTCCGTTGTACCCGAAAAGGTCCAGCCCATAGTTTGTCCTGATCCAGAAAAGCGAATCTTTCGTGCAGATGATTTCTTCAATCAGGTTGCCTGAAAGCAGAAGCATCCCGGTGTCCTCTGCGGGGTATGCCGCTGCCCTGTCCCCGTCCCACATGTCCAGTCCGTCGCAAGTGCCGAACAAAATGTACCCGTCTTGCCCCTGGGCAAGGGAGAGGACGGAATTGTTCGAAATGCCTTCACGGCTGGATATGCTCCTGAGGTTGTCCGCATGTGTGTATATGCTTCCTGGCAGTATTGTCAAGATAAACAATATTAAGTGTCGCTTCATGTGGCAGCTTTGAAATATGGTTTACTGCGGCGAATATAGTTATTTTTTCACATTTCCATACTTGATGGATATGCAATCATTGTGAAACTTGTGCAAATACGTACCCGGGCAGTGTGCTTGGCTTCAGAAAATGATACATGCCGTCTTTGTCGAAAATTATACGGGGATGTACTAAAAATGCATTAAATCGTACATGGTTTTTATGAAATGGTGAATAATTTTGTAGCCGTCCGAAACAGAAAAAATGATTCGGACTGGTAAATCTCATATAACTAACCAAATGTTTTTATGTTTTTAATAAATTACCATTTCAAACAATTGTTCGTAGGGGGGGGTAAGCTATTTTTGTTGGCTTTGTCCATGGTTCTGTTTGCCATGCCTCTCTCCGCTCAGGAACATAGCGTTTCGGGTACGGTAACCGATGTTGACGGCAACCCTGTGATTGGGGCTGCTGTCATGATTCCCGGTTCGAATACCGGAGTTACTACCGATTTCGACGGTAGTTATACATTAGGAGGACTTGCTCCTGATACTGAAATCGAAGTATCCTGCCTTGGCTTTGCTACACAGAGGGTGAAGGTAGGAAACCGGTCCAGAATAGATTTCACCCTCGAGGTGGAGGCGACTTTCATGGATGAGGTGGTTGTGATAGGGTACGGCACCACGACACGCCGCCGCTCTGTCGGTGCTGTCGACCAGGTGAAAGCCGATATTCTTGAAAACAGGTCTGTCGCAAACCTGACACAGGCGCTTCAGGGTACCTCGCCTTCTCTCGTTATCCAGCAGAGGAGTTTCAATCCTAACGACCAGGGCCTGAATATCAACATCCGAGGGGTCGGGACCATGAACAACAATGACCCTCTTATCGTCATTGACGGTCTTGTTACGGACAATTCTGCTTTCAGCAAGCTCAACCCGCAGGACATCGAGTCCGTATCCGTCCTGAAAGATGCCGGTACTGCGGCCATCTACGGATCGCGTGCCGCCAACGGAGTCCTTCTTGTCACCACCAAGAAAGGAAAATACAACCAGGCTCCGGAGGTGAAAGTCTCTGCAATGGTCGGATGGCAGGATCCTTACTGCCTTTATACTCCGGTGGAAGGCTGGCAGAACGCCACACTGCTGAATGTGGCAAGGCGCAACCGCGGTCTTGACCCGTCTTTTACCGCCGCCGAGATCAGGGACCTGTATGCCAA
>CALVCB010000075.1 GCA_944325965.1 uncultured Bacteroidales bacterium | reverse complement strand
AAATTTCTGACAGATTCGTATATTTGCACAAATAAGTATGGAAAAATGTAAAAAATAACACAAATCCATACGAAACGATGCATATTATGGGAATAAGAAGGGATATTATCGGGGTATTGAAGGAATGAAAGGATATGCCGGGAAGGACACTGATCATTTTTGACGACATACAGGGGTGCAAATAAAAAATGGGCGAGTCTTACTTTTGACCCGCCCATCGTTTTGGGAGATGTTAACATATCCCCCGGGATTATTTTGTGTCTATTTGTAAAGTTTTTCCTTCTGCAAGGTCCTTATGCTGGACGAACCATCCTTTGAGGCGCCTGTCTCCGCAGGTGATGCGGGAGATGGCTTCTCCGGAGCCTGTCTTCCTGATGGTGAAGGTCTTGCCGCTGCCTAAGGTGAATTTGACTTCATCGAAAAGCGGCACGGTCACTATGTATTCAGGGTCGGCAGGGGAGTAGGTATAGAGGCCGATGGCATTCAGCACATACCATGATGACATTTCTCCTGCGTCGTCCATTCCCGCAAGGGCCAGATGGTCGGCTCCCATATCGTAGAACTTGTCCATGATGGTGTTGAGGATGGCCTGGGCCTTGGGCTGTTTCCCTATGAAATAATATGTATATGGGATGCTGTGGCCCGGCTGGTTCCCGTGGCAGTAGTTGCCGATGAATGCTGTCAGGTTCTCTACCTCATAGCCTCTCCATGGCTCTGTGAACAGCGAGTCGAGCTTGGCTTCCACCGCCTTTTTGCCCGGATAGAGACCGAGCATGCCCTTTATGTCATGCGGAGGATAGAAAAGGTTGTTCCATGCGTTGGACTCCCGATACATGTACTGGAAATAAGGATAATACGGGTCGAACTGCTTTATCCAGCTCCCGTCGGCGATACGTCCGCGGTAGAATCCTGTCGAAGGGTCGAATACGTTCTTGTAGTTCTGCGAATGGTCCATGAGCAGACTGTAGTTGTCCATATCCCCCAGCTCCTTGGCTATGAGGGCGGTGGCGTAGTCGTCGTATGAGTATTCGAGAGTCTTGGTGACGGCGCCTTTGTATTCGTGGTAGAACGGCACGTCTGTGGTGTCTTTCTCGGCTATCCATCCGTTGGCGAGGTATTCGTCCAGATATCTCCTGCCTCCCGGTCCCGGTACTGTCGCGTTCTTCAGCAGCAGCTTGTACGCCCTGTCCAGGTCGAAGTCATGTATCCCCCTGAACCAGCTTCCCGCTACGAATGTGGAGGCGTGGTCCCCGTGGAAGAATGTCGGCATATATCCGGAGTCCTTCTCTCCCATGTCGGTGATGGAGGAGATGACGTCCGACGCCACATCCGGGGCTATCATTCCCAGGAGGATCAGCTTGTTGCGGTAGTCGTCCCAGAAGGACGGCTTGGTGTAGTATCTGAAGTCGGCCTTAGTTACATTCCCGGCCACGTCGGTATATTCCCCGTTGACATCGCTCCTGAGACATGGCCAGAGGAAAGACCGGTACAGACAGGAGTAGAAGATACCCTTCTGCCTTTCCGTACCGCCTGTCACCCTTATTTTAGAAAGCAGGTTTTCCCATGTGCTGTCCGCTTCCTCGCATACGGTCCGGAAATCTTTCTGGAGCATCTCGGCCTCGAGGTTCATGCGGGCGTTTTCTGTACTTACAAAGGAGAATCCTATCTTGAGCTCCAGCGGTTCGGTGCCTTCACTGTCCTTGAATGTGATGACAGACACGGTGTGGCTGTCTTTCCCTTTCTGTCCGGCCTCCTGTCCGATTCCGTCAATCTCATAGTTTGAGACTGCATAGAAATAGATTTTCCCGTCCCCGTCCTGGTATCCGGAAAAGGAGTGGCTGTCTTCCTTGCCGATGGCCCATTCCGTGACGCGGTTGTTGTTCCGCGTCATGTCTGCGAGCACTTTCTTCCCGTCCTGCGGGCGGAATGTATATTTATGGTATGCGCAGCGCAGGGTGGAGGTGAGCTCCACATTCACTCTGTAGCGCTCCAGATATACCTGATAGTATCCCGGGCGGGCACTTTCATTATCATGGCTGAATCCTGATGCGTAATCCAGCGGGTCGATGTCCCCTGTCACCGGAAGGACGGGGACATGCAGGAGGTTCCAGTGCCCCTTGTTGGTGTGGCTGAACCCGTATATCACCTTGTCCTCATACTGGTATCCCGCCCCGCTGCGGAACATTGTCACGGGACTTGCCTGTACCATGGCGTTCGGCAGGGACGCCCCGGGGAAGACCTCCGCTCCCCATGTGCGGGCTTCCCGGTGCCTTTCATATCCGAGGTCCTCTTTCTCCCAGAGGGTGGCTGTCCCGAGGAACGGGTTTACATAATCAGTGAGTTTCTGTGCTGCAGAGATGGCGGAAAAGCATACCGCAGCTGCAAATACAAGTGTTATCTTTCTTTTCATGATACGGTTGACGTGTTTTTACGGTGTAAAGATATATCAACCGCGAGCAAAAGGAAGTACGTTTTTATGACAGATTAGTATGATTTCATTTTTTCTCTGTCCCTGAACAGTTTCACGGTTACCTGGAACGTCAGGCAGAGGCTTGGCGTGATACCCCGTCTGATGATGCCTGGAGAGAACGAGAACGGGGTGAATATGGTTTCGATATGGCTTGATTCCCATCCGTCGGCGGATACCCTGGTGGTACCAATGTAGAGCGGGAGCCCGAGCTCGGCGCGGAAGCCAACCCTCCGTTTAGGGATGGGGCGTCCAACCCCGATGCCGAAATACAGTCCGAAAGGCGGACGGTACAGGACGTGTTCTACCTTTGAGTCGTTCCCGAGCCGGTACTCCCCGTAACCGTTGATGATATGTACATCCTGTATCTCTTCGGGAGAAAGTCCCAGGTCGTGCAGTACCGAGGTATCGTAAGTTTCCCGGTACCAGATGGTCTTGGTGTTCTGGAGGATAATCCCTCCAGATAGGTAGAATATGGATTTTCCTTGGTTCCCCGGCACCCAGTCTACGGCGAGTTTGAATACATGGGAATTAAATGCCGTCCTGGAGTCCGGGAACGGCATTTCTATGGCCCTGTCCCTAGGAAGCAGGGCTATAGGATAGTCGTCATCGGACTGCATCGAGGAGAATACCGGCATCAGGTAATACGATGCTTTCAGTGAAACGTCCCTGTGTATAGGTGTGACTGCGGATATGCCCGGGCCGAAGGTGCTGAGGTCTAAGGAAAGTGCAACATTGCTGAACGGGCGTCGTTCCGGCAAGGGTACCTTCTTCCCTCGGGCCTGTGACGGTATTGCACTGGAACAGAGCAGCAGTGCCGCCATCGTCACAATGATAGGAGTTTTCATAGAATTGAGGTTATCAGTCTTGAGTAATTTTGTCTGGATGGAGCATGTATATGCTGAAGAATCCGTCTGTTATCCGGCAGGGCTCTGTCTTTATGATGCTCCCGTCCGGACCATAGACCGGTAAGGAGAAGTTGAAACAGAATGTCCCGGCGGCATATCTGTCATGCTGTATTACGGTTTTGAGTGTTCCTCCGGAAGATTCGGCAGAGTGCTCCATGCCGTTTTCTCCGGAATACTCCAGTATGGCTTTCAGTGATGTTCCGTCATTCCCGTGGCTGTATGCCATCCCTGCCTCGATTGGCCGCCGGGTCCCAAGGCTGATGGTGATTCCTGTGACGGAGAGGCCGTCTGGAAGGGATTCTCCGTGGACGTCAGCCCCGAAAAGCAGGGTCCTGTCTCCGGTCTGCCGCTCTGTCAGGTCATCTGCTGTAGCGGTGAACAGTGTCCCGCTGCCGGACTCTGCAGTAGTGAAATTGAAGTCCAGCGCATTGCTTCGATAGTAGGCATTGTCCTTTTCACAATCTGACATTGAGCACAGCATCAGGATGCATGTCAGGAATAAAAAAGTTTTTTTCATAGCGCTATGACTTTGTCTTTCAATCGTAGAATGTCTTTTTCTTAGAGATCTGGAGCCGTCTTCATCTGTCGGAATGATGTGATTGCCAAAAGAGACGGCCTGATTCGATTCCAGGTCGTCTCTTTTTTGAGTGCGGATGGCGAGAGTCGAACTCGCACAGGCTTACGCCCACCACCCCCTCAAAGTGGCGTGTCTACCATTTCACCACATCCGCTTTTGAATTGGGACTGCAAAGATATGTATTTTATTTTACTATGCAATGATTTATTTGAAAAAAAATTATTCCTATTCTGTTTTTTTCCAGAAAACCGTCTCTCCAATGCCCATCAGGCTTCCGCGTACCTTCAGCCTTGATGGCGATTCGAAAGAACAGGTGAGGTTGGCCCTGATCCCCCTTGTGGGGTCGTAGATTTTTCCGCTGTCCCATCGTTTTTTCCCGGAATTGAACACCAGGTCTTCGATTAGGACTATGCTGTCGCAAGGGGTATCCCTTAGAGATTTGTCAGGGTTCTTCTCGTCCAGGCGGACATTGCCGTTCCTGTCGAATTTGTTTTCCACCCATATTACCCTGGCGGTGAATGTGCCGTCAGAGTCACGGAAAATCCGGACTTTGCTGTTCTCTCCTCCATGTGACACGTAATAGGTGCCGATTATTTCCTCTGCCGAGACGTTAAGGCCGTTTTCCTGAGCTGCGGCAGTGAGGCCCAGGCCCAGGACGAACAAGGCCGCGCTAATGGTCCTTTTCATCTAACTTTTTGTCTTTAAGTATAATACAAGAGTTGCAAATATAGAAAAAATATAGTAGTTTTGCGCCGTTTTCCTCGAGAAGGAAAATACAGGTAAATTCATTAACATTAAAAACAGATTACAATGGCTGTTAAAATTCGTCTACAGCGCCACGGAAAGAAGAATTTCGCATTCTTCCACATTGTTGTGGCCGACACCCGCGCACCCCGCGACGGTCGTTTCATCGAGCAGATCGGCTCTTACAACCCTAACACGAACCCTGCTACAATCGTCTTGAAATCAGACAGGGCTCTTGCATGGCTCAATGTCGGTGCACAGCCGACACTCGTCGTGCGTCGTATCCTTTCATACGAAGGTGTTCTTCTGAGAAAGCACCTCCAGGGCGGAGTTGCCAAAGGCGCCCTCACCCAGGAGCAGGCTGACCAGAAGTTCGACGCATGGAAAGCCCAGAGGGATGCCAAGATAAACGCCAAGAAAGAGGGTCTTTCCAAGGCTGCTGCCGATGCACAGAAAGCTGCATTTGAGGCCGAGGCAAAGGTAAACCAGGAGAGGGCAGAGGCTCTTGCCAAGAAGAAAGCCGAAGCAGAAGAGGCAGCACGTGCTGCCGCTGAAGCTGCAGCAGCTGAAAAGGCTGCCAAGGAGGCTGAGGCAGCTGCCGAGCAGGCCGCAGCCGAGGCTCCGGCCGAGAACCCTGAGGCTTAGTCTGTATGCATGGACTGCATAAGATAGCCCAGGTGCTGAAATCCAATGGTATCGATGGGGAGCTCATTCTCGGGTTCCG
>CALVCB010000074.1 GCA_944325965.1 uncultured Bacteroidales bacterium | reverse complement strand
TCCTTTTTTTATTCTGTTGAAACTCTGTTCCTGCGGCCTCATGCCTTCTTCCGAAGTGCCTTGCGGCCGACGCCGGAGGTATTATCTAATGTTGTGCCAATGCCTGAATGTGGCCGCTGTGTGCCAAAATGGCAGAAAAAGGTGACATGCCGACTGACATGTCACCTTTTTCTGTCGGGATATGAAGTGATCCATGTTTCTACGTAATATGTGACGTGTTTTCCCGGCATGACTGTGTCTGGAGTATTCCTTCAGACGCCAGGTAGCTTCTGTACGGTATCCTGCGGAATAGATTCCGCGTGAGGGATGCGGAATCGAATCTGGAACAGAAATCACGCAGTACAGATGATTGACGGGAGCCTTGCTGGTTCCCATGTATTTCGTAGAGTTTCATGTGCAGGCATGTTAAATTAAAAATATGTATAAATGAAAAAATTTGGGAAAATAGTCATACATTTGTCTTGTTATGATATACAGGAAACTGACAGAACAGGAATACAGGGATGCGGAGAACCGTATCCTCTATGAGGACAACCATCTCCTCGTCGTCAATAAAAGGGTGGGGGAGATAGTCCAGGCAGATATTACCGAGGATGAGACCATCTCGGACCTTTACAAATCATACATCGCGGAGAGGGATTCCAAACCCGGGAGCGTATTCATCGGAATCCCGCACAGGCTTGACAGGCCGGTGAGCGGCATAGTGATGCTCGCCAAGACCTCCAAGGCGCTCGAACGGCTCAATGCGATGTTCCGGGACGGAAATATACATAAATTCTATTGGGCGCTGGTGTGCGAGAAGCCGCCGCAGGATGCCGCCGAGCTCTCCTGCTACCTCGTGAGGAACGAGCGGCAGAACAAGTCTTACGTCTTCAGGGGGGACCCTGCAGGAAGGAAGGATGTGAAGTCCGCCAGGCTCAGATACCGGCTCACAGATACTACGGACAGGTATTATCTCCTTGAGGTGGAACTGCTTACAGGACGGCACCATCAGATACGCTGCCAGCTCGCGGATATGGGCTGCCCGATAAAAGGCGACCTGAAATACGGGGCGCCCCGCTCCAACCCGGACGGCGGTATCTGCCTGCATTCCCGCAGGGTGACATTCGTGCATCCTGTGAAAAAGGTGGAGATGACGCTCGAGGCTCCGGTACCTGAAAGCTGGAAAGGGCTGCATATTATAGACAGATTGACTGATTTTTAATATTGTTTATCATGAAAATTATTGCCAGAATTTTAACATGCCTGGCCGCAGGTGCGGTCATACTGTCATCCTGCCAGAGCCAGGCCACAAACGGAGGCCCGATCAAGACCGATGTCCCTGAAAGGCCTGCAGGACAGGAGGACATGCTCGGGTTCGCGGCCCCTGCGCTTGAGACTGTACGTATCGGCTTCATTGGTCTGGGGATGAGGGGGCCGGGTGCCGTGGAGCGGATGTCCCAGATTGACGGCACCGACATTGTGGCCCTGTGCGATGTCGAGACGGAAAATGTAGAGAAATGCCAGAGGATACTGCAGCGGCTGGGCCGCCATGAGGCTGCAGCCTACAGCGGTGACGAGGAGGTATGGAAACAGCTCTGCGAGAGGGATGACATAGACCTTGTCTATATCGCCACCAACTGGCAGACACATGTGATGATGGCGAAATATGCCATGGAGCACGGCAAGCATGTCGCCATAGAGGTGCCGGCTGCCATGAACCTGGAGCAGATCTGGGAGCTGGTCAACACTTCGGAACGTACCCGCAGGCACTGCATGCAGCTCGAGAACTGCGTATATGATTTCTTTGAGCTCACTACGCTCAATATGGCCCAGCACGGGCTCTTCGGGGAGATACTGCACGGCGAAGGCGCCTATATCCACAACCTTGACGAGTTCTGGGATGAATACTGGCACGACTGGCGTCTGCTCTACAACCGTGACCACCGCGGGGATGTATATCCTACGCACGGCCTCGGCCCTGTATGCCAGGCGATGGACATCCACAGGGGAGACAAGATGAATGTGCTCGTGTCCATGGACACAAAGGCTGTGAACGGCAAGGAGTATTATGAGACCCACAGGGGAGAGGCCGCCCCTGATTTCCAGAACGGGGACCATACCATGACCATGATCCGTACCGAGAAGGGCAAGACCATCATGATCCAGCATGACGTGGTGAACCCGCGCCCTTATAACAGGCTTTACCAGCTTACCGGTACCAAGGGTTTTGCAAACAAGTATCCTGTAGAGGGTTACATGGTGGATAAATCAAAGGTCGGTGACCTCTATACAGGTGAGGAGGGCCCGAAGTCAGGAAAGGTCGATATAGAGAACCTTTCAGCCCACAGTTTCGTCCCGGAGGATGTGAAGGCCGCCCTGATGGAGAAATACAAGCATCCTATCCAGAAGGAGCTCGAGAACACCGCAAAGAAAGTCGGCGGGCACGGCGGGATGGACTATATCATGGACTACAGGCTCATCTACTGCCTTCGCAACGGACTTCCTCTCGATATGGATGTATATGACCTGGCCGAGTGGTGCTGCCTTACTGAACTGACCGCCATTTCAATAGAGAACGGCAACGCCCCTGTCGAGGTACCTGACTTCACTCGCGGAGGATGGAACAAGATACAGGGCTACCGCCATGCCTTTGCGGAATGATGCTGTCATTCAGCCTGCTCCGGGGCGGAACAGCCCCATTCAGAGAAAGGATGCAGGGTCAGCATCGAGTTGTAATACCGGCGGTCGCCGGTGACCTCTTTACCGAGCCATCCGGGTCTCCCGAATGGCTCGGATTCGTTTTCAAGCTCTATCTCGGCCATCACAAGCCCTGCATTGTCCCCGTGGAACTCGTCCACTTCGAAGTCATGCCCCCCGAATGGCACTATGTATCTGGTCTTGTCGATTATTCCTTCACGGCACAGGGCCATGAGTCCTCTGGCCTCGTCTACGGGAATTTCCTTTTCCCATTCATAGCGGCTCAGCCCGCTGTCATTGCTGGCTCCTTTTATCGTCAGCCATGCCATGGAGTCTGAAATGCGCACCCTGACGGTCCTGCCGGACTCCCGGCAGATATACCCCTGGGTCATCCTGCGGCTCTCTGTAGCCGCATTCTTGTATGTATTGTCCTTTACGAGGAATTTGCGTTCGGTTTCTGTGTGGTGCATTTGTCCGGTCCGTGTCGTGTCCCTGGTTACGGGACGGGTTACATGAGGTATTTTTCTATGTCCTTGTCCCGCCCTTCGGCTATTGCATGCCGGATTTCGGACGAGGATATTTCCACGAGGGGGGCGTCTATGGTCTCTATCCTGAATGGACTTGCCCCGGCAGGCTTTTCAGACAGGAGCCGTGCCCTGATTCCCTCCATGTCGAACCCTTTCCTCGGGTATGCGGCCACCCCGTATTCGGACAGGATCCGTACGGACTCCCTCCACCGTCCGATCGAGGCAAGGTTGTCCGCCCCGATGATCAGGGTGAAACTGTTGCCTGGCTCCCTTGCGGCCAGTGCGTCAAGGGTCCGTATCGTATACTGCGGGGCCGGCATGTTGAGCTCAATGTCATCAACTTTCACTTTCAGGCCCGGATGCCTGGCTACGGCTTTGACAGCGGCCTCGTACCGGTCTTTCCCGCTCTGGCGCAGGCCTTCCTCCTTGAACGGGTTCTGAGGCGACACTATCAGGTATACCTGGTCGAAGTCCATCTTTCCGGTCAGGTGTTCCATGATGGCAAGGTGCCCGATGTGGAGCGGGTTGAAGGAACCCGGATATACGGCTATCTTCATCGGATGAATCTGCCTACGGCCTCCTCGGCTTCCCTGAATGCTGTCTCAAGGTCGTCATTGACGAGCACATAGTCGAATTTCCCTTCGGCGAACTCCATTTCCGAAGCCGCCTTGGCCACCCTTTTCTCTATTGCTTCAGGGGAGTCTGTCCCGCGTCCGGACAGCCTCTGCCGGAGCACTTCCACGGACGGGGCCTTGATCAGTACCGAGAATGCGTTGTCCCCGAAAATCCTTTTCACATTGACCCCTCCCTTGACGTCGATGTCGAACACTATCACATGCCCTTTGGCCCATATCCTTTCCACTTCGGACTTGAGCGTCCCGTAGAAGGAGCCGGGATATACTTCCTCGTGTTCGACGAACCTGCCTTCCGCAACCATCTGCCTGAACTGGTCCGCAGTGAAGAAATAGTATTCTTTCCCGTCCTGCTCATTTCCGCGCGGGGCGCGGGACGTTGCGGAGATGGAGAACTCAAGTTCCGGGAACTTCTCCAGAAGATGGTTCACTATTGTGCTTTTGCCTGCCCCTGACGGAGCGGAGAAAATGATGACCTTCCCGTTCATATAATTTTACCTGAATTTTAAATTTTCGCAAAAATAACTATTTTTGTGCAACTTTTTTAGAAACCGCTCTGCTGGCAGAGTTATTGCAGGCGAAAACGCGGTTTTTTGAATGCATTTGACAGATAAGGAAAACTTTAATCATATTATACTATGGTATCTTATAAAACACTTGGCCTTGTAAACACCAGAGAGATGTTTGCTAAGGCTATCAACGGCGGATATGCTATCCCGGCTTTCAACTTCAACAATATGGAGCAGCTCCAGGCCATCATCCAGGCTGCTGCAGAGACAAAGTCTCCGGTGATCCTCCAGGTTTCAAAGGGGGCACGCCAGTATGCAAACCAGACCCTTCTCCGTTATATGGCGGAAGGCGCTGTAGAGTATGCCAAGGAGCTTGGCTGGGCCAACCCTCAGATTGTCCTCCACCTCGACCACGGCGATTCTTTCGAGCTCTGCAAGAGCTGTGTTGACATGGGCTTCTCTTCAGTGATGATCGACGGTTCTCACCTCCCTTACGACGAGAATGTAGCCCTTACGAAGAAGGTCGTAGAATATGCCCACCAGTACGATGTGACTGTAGAGGGTGAGCTCGGTGTCCTTGCCGGAGTAGAGGATGAGGTACAGGCAGAGCACCATACATACACAAGGCCGGAGGAGGTCGTTGACTTCACAAGCAAGACCGGATGCGACTCTCTCGCCATCTCCATCGGAACTTCACACGGTGCATACAAGTTCAAGCCTGAGCAGTGCACACTCGATCCTAAGACAGGCCGTCTGGTACCTCCGCCACTTGCATTCGACGTGCTTGACGGCGTGATGAAGGAGCTTCCTGGATTCCCTATCGTCCTCCACGGATCATCTTCAGTTCCTCAGGAGTATGTGGACATGATCAACCAGTACGGCGGAAAGCTCGATGCAGCCATCGGTATTCCTGAAGAGGAGCTCCGCAAGGCAGCCAAGTCAGCTGTTTGCAAGATCAACATCGACTCAGATTCACGTCTTGCCATGACAGCCGCCATCCGCAAGGTATTCGCAGAGAAGCCGGCAGAGTTCGACCCTCGTAAATACCTCGGACCTGCACGTGAGGAGATGAAGAAGCTCTACACCCACAAGATCATCAACGTTCTCGGTTCAGACGGAAAGGCTGAATAGTTTCCGGGAAGCTGGAAACCATTTAAATAAAAGAGGATGGGTCAGATTACCCATTCTCTTTTTATTGTATGCTCGGCATGAGTATCAGCTAACGGGTGCAAGACCCTAATGAGCCCTGATAGCGGGAATCATACAGCCCAAAGCAAGGGTGACCATCGCGAGGTGGAATCTGAAAGAAGCTGGCGGCAAACATCTGGTCTGACGGACAGAAACTTCATATCAAGGCATAAGACTGTGGATTAGACTGCAAAACAAGTCAAAGTCCGATAGCTATCCGGAACAGTCAAAGTAAATGAAGCAGACATAAGATGGAAAGCTGGTGCTCTTATCCGGGGAGGTCTCACGGGCAAGACGAAAAAAAAATG
>CALVCB010000073.1 GCA_944325965.1 uncultured Bacteroidales bacterium | reverse complement strand
AGCATAAACAAGGAGAAAGTCTCTGACATAAATGCCATGATCGGGCAGGAATCCGTCCTCAACGGCAAATACATCCTTGCCCAGAAAGGAAAGAAGAACTATTTCATAATCAAGGTCATCTGATGGAGCGCACGGAATCTACAAGACAACTGAAAGTGGCCAAGGAGCTGCAGAAGGACATGGCGGAGATAATCCGCAGCAAAGGGATGGCGGCCTTCGAGGGTGCCATGCTGACAGTCAGCGGAGTAAAGATAAGTCCTGACCTTTCGGTGGCAAAGGTGTATGTCAGCATCTTCCCGTCGGAAAAGGCTGAAAAGGTGATGGGGCTGCTGAAGGAGAACACGAAGGCCCTCAGGGGAGAACTGGGGGGCAAGGTGGCCAAGCAGCTCCGCATAGTGCCTGAACTGACTTTCTTCCAGGACAATTCTCTTGACTACGTGGCCCATATAGAAGAACTTCTGAAGAAATAGCCGATGAACCTGCCGTTCTTCATAGCCAGGAGATACCTTTTCGCGAAGAAATCGCACAATGTCATAAACATAGTCTCAGCCATAAGCGCTGTAGGCATGGCTGTCGGAACTGCGGCACTGATCATTATAATGTCAATTTATAACGGGTTCGACTCGCTGGTCAAAAGTATGCTCAGCAATGTCGAGCCCGATCTTCTCATTACGCCGTCGACAGGCAAGACATTCGTCCCGGAAGGTGAAGCCTACGACTGGATATACGGGCAGGAACAGGTCATGAACATGTGCTGCGTACTGGAGGAGAATGTTTTCATAAACTATGACGGGCATCAGGGCATAGCCGTAGCCAAAGGTGTGGATGACATTTACGAGCAGGAGTCCCCTTTACACAACTATCTGAAGGAAGGCTCGTTCACCCTGCACCGCGGAGACGTCCGCCTGGCATGTGTCGGGGCCGGACTCGCATACAGCATGGGAATCAGCCCCAGATTCGTGGCCCCGATCGAGATATACTATCCGTCCAGGACACGGAGCATATCGCTGAGCAACCCGGCAGCCTCGATAGAGTCGATAAATGTATTCCCGTCAGGGGTCTTCACCATCAACAACGAGATAGACAGCAAATACATCATCCTTCCCATAGAAGCGATGCAGGAACTCCTGGAATATGACGGCGATGTAATCTCCGGAGTGGAGATCAGGCTTGTGGAAGGGTGCTCCAGGAGTGAGCTGCGGAAACTGCAGAAAGAGATTTCCTCCAGGCTCGGGGACGGCTTCCGCGTCAGCGACAGGTTCCAGCAGAACGAATCTCTGTACAAGATGATGAAATACGAGAAACTGTCCATCTACATGATCCTGATATTCATCATAATAATCATTGCCTTCAATATTTTTGGCTCGCTTTCGATGCTGATAATCGAAAAGCGGGACGACATACGGATATTGCGGAGCATGGGGGCACAGGACAGGACGCTCAGACAGGTATTCGTGCTTGAAGGGTGGATGATTTCCCTGCTCGGCCTGGCCGCCGGGCTCGCCATAGGGATTGTGTTCGCCCTGGTGCAGCAGCATTTAGGACTGATAAAGATGCCGGGGAACTTCATAGTCAAGGCCTATCCTGTAATCCTGTCATGGAAAGACATACTGGCAACGGCGGCAGGGGTCGCCGTAATAGGATACCTGATTGCCCTGCTGCCCGTGGCATCATTCTACAGGAAAGAGAGGCGTACTGTGTATATGGATTCCGGAAATTTGTGACGCTTTTACCGCTTCCGAAACCGGATGAATACACGTTAACGGCAAATTCCATACATTTGCATGCAAATGACAGAAATATGGAAATCATACAGATCGACACCATTGACCAGTACAACAAGCTCTATGGGCTGAAGACACTCCATCCGCTCGTCACAATAGCCGACCTGAGCAAGGCAAGGCAGAACATCCCCCTGGAATGCACCATCAACTACGGGGTCTACGCACTGTTCCTCAAGCAGGTCAAATGCGGGGACATCACATACGGAAGGCAGCCGTATGACTACCAGGAAGGGACCATCACCAGTTTTGCGCCGGGGCAGGTGGTGAGCGTGCACAGGGATCCGAGCATCACAAAACTGGATGCTCTAGGGCTGCTTTTCCATCCTGACCTTATCAGAGGGACGGATCTCGGTAAAAACATACGCAGGTATTCGTTCTTCTCCTATAATTCCACTGAGGCCCTGCACCTCTCCGAGGACGAGAAACACCTGTTCAAAGACTGCCTCAAGAAAATCGAGATGGAAATCAGCCGTCCTGTCGACAAGCACAGCAAAAGACTGATTTCCATGAACATAGAACTACTGCTTGACTATTGCATGAGGTTCTATGACAGGCAGTTCATCACCCGCAGCGATGCCAACCAGGGTATCCTCGTACGTTTCGACGAACTCCTGGACCAGTATTTCGAAAGCGGCTTAGCGGAAACGGAGGGCCTCCCTACAGTAAAGTACTTTGCAGACAAGGTCTGCCTTTCCCCGAACTATTTCGGGGACCTGATAAAAAAGGAATCCGGGAAGACAGCCCAGGAACATATCCAGGACAAGATCATCGGTCTGGCCAAAGACAAGATGCTCGGCAGCGACAAGACTGTCAGCCAGATAGCCTACGAGCTCGGTTTCCAGTACTCCCAGCATTTCAGCCGCCTGTTCAAGAAACTCACCGGCAGTACACCGATGGAATACAGACGTCCGAACTGAAGCGCGCATGCACAGGACATGGCAAAAGGATGAAAGGGCAGGCTTTTCCCAATGCAATCATCCGCAAAACATGTATCTTTGCACCATGTCTGAAAGCAGCCGAACATATATTTTCATTGGCCTCAAATCATTCTATGCATCCGTGGAATGCGTGGAAAGAGGGACTGACCCTCTCTCCACCAATCTTGTCGTAGCCGACAGCAGCCGTACGGAAAAGACCATATGCCTTGCAGTCAGTCCGTCACTGAAAACTTACGGCATCGGCGGCAGGCCTGTGCCGTCACGCCCGGCGAAAAGGTAGGAGATGTTCCTCCGCTGCAGATCCCTGGGGTAAGCTGCAGGGGCAGTTTCCGGCAGGATGACAACGATATTGTCTCCGCGTACCGTGGATGACTCATAGAGGATGTCCGCTTCCGGGTCGGCGACCACAAAGAGACGGGGCGAAGCCTTCCCGGCGACATACGGTTCAGGACAGGCAAGCGGTGCCGTGTCCTGTGTATGGAATTTCCCCGGGAAAAATCCCTCGCACAACGTGTTCTTTCCGAACATCCATGCATCGGTATTCAAGCGGCGGCCAATGGCGGCATAGACCCCCATCAGCCCGCTTTTGCTCTTTCCATTGAACGGTTCCGTCCAGCGGCCGGTCAACAGCCTTCCATCAACGGAACCCATCACGGGACAAATGACTTTCGGGTTCATATTGTAATCAGTTTAGTTGCAGTACTGGACCGGCACCTGCGGATGCAGTGTCGGCTGGCGCATCCGCCGGTTGAACTCCTCTATAGTAAATGTCCTCATGCCGTTCATTTATTGTAGCACAGAATCCAGTGAAAGGCAGTATTGCTTCCTTCATTTTGTGCGGTTTCTAGAAAATGCAAGTTAATTTCTACATGCATTCTTTCAGGATGGAGAATATCTCATCCCTCGTAAACCGCCTGCAGCATCCCGGCGTGAGAAGGCATGTGTCGGCTGCGGCCCGCATCACAGATTCATCCGTGATACCCATTTCGCTCCAGTGGGCAGGAAGTCCGACCTCCAGTATGAAGTCCTCCAGGGCTGCAATGCATTTCAGGGCAGCGACAGAAGGGTCCTTTTCCCGGATGCCCCATACCCTTTCCGCCATCTTAGCCAGTTTTTCCGTACCTTCCGGTATAAGGTGGCGGTAAACGGCCGGATGTATGACCGCGAGCCCCTGCCCGTGGTTGCAGTCGGTATACGCCCCTACAGCATGCTCTATCATGTGGCACTGAAAGTCTGTCTGCTTGCCGAGCTTAAGAAGACTGTTCTCGGCAAGGGCGGAGTCCCACATAAGTTCCCCGCGGGCGAAGTCATTGTCCGGATCTGCAACCAGGGCACGCAGATTCCTGATGACATTACGCATCACAGCTTCGTTGATTTCATCTGATATGTTGTCGGACAGCGGCTTGCCCATGTAGGTCTCCATACAGTGGCTCAAAGTGTCAAAAGCTCCGCTTATCACCTGCTTCATAGGGACAGTCCTTGTCAGGTCGCTGTCTAAAATGGCAAAAGAGTGATACGACCCGACAAGAGGCTGTTTCAGTTTCATGTCCGTATTGGTAATGACAGCCCTGTTGTTCTGCTCTGCTCCTGTCCCTGAGACCGTCACAACGGCACCTGACGGCACGAATTCCGTGGGGAACAGGTGTCTGGTGTACTGCATCTCCCATATGTCCTCTTCCAATCTTGCCTGAGCTGCCACAATCTTACAGCAGTCTATTACAGACCCTCCGCCCACGGCAAGAATGAAATCTATGCCCTCTTCACGGACAATGCGGGCACCTTCCTGCACCTTGGCATAAGTGGGATTCGGCATTATACCGCCGAAGTCCGTCACCGTCTTGCCACATTCATGCAGCCAGCCTGCAATCTTGTCATAAAGTCCTGTGCGTTTGAGCGACCCTCCTCCGTATGCCAGAAGTACACGGCTGCCTGCATGCACCATCTCTTCTTTTATCGCGCTCTCGGCGCACCCCTTGCCGAAATGCTGGCGGACGGGATATTGATAAGTAAAATTATTCATATATGCTTTCTCCATTTATTCATTTTTTTGAAACTGAAATTTCAGGATGGACATCATTCTACCTCTCCTGGTCGGCCCTCTCCGCGAGGTCGTCGAAATTATCTGCGTATGGTTCCACGGTCCTTATTCTCGCCATGTCTCCCCCGGTGGCATCCGCGATTACGGTAGCCATATATTGCACGCTTCCGTAAACTTCCCCGTCTACGGTGACTCTGCTTGCGGATGTGACGGCATCCGCCCCGCTTTCCGGCAGCGGCTCGGAGAAATAAGCCACAAGTACGCTGTGGTTCTCCCCTTCTACAAAATCATTTATGTCCGGAAGTCTGTCATCGGCATCCCGCCCGTTGTCACAGGAAACAAGTGGCATGTGGGCGAGTCCGGCAAGCAGACATATCATCCATTTATGTACCATGTCCTTGATTTTTAAATAATTGTATTATTTTATCATACCTATCTCACGGAGCCAGTTCTCCACATTGGTCCCGTCATTCAGTCTTCCGCTTGTCAGGCCCAGCCCGTCCAGGTGAGCTTCCGCACCGGGAGTCAGCTCAACTATGCGTGCCAGGGTCTCGTCACGGTAAGTGGATGCATAAGTACAGAACGGCACGACAGTCTTGCCCGTAAAATCATAGCTCTCTGTGAATGTGTTAATGATCATCGGTGCCGTATGCCACCATACCGGACAGCCTATGAAGACAATGTCATATCCGGACCAGGCGTCGGCATCAACCGCTGTGCTGATGGCGGGGCGGGCATCGCTGTCCCGTTCTGCAAGAGCCACTTCCGTACATTCAGTATAATCTTCAGGATAAAGCGTGACAGGCTCTATGCGGAACAGGTCTGCCCCGGTCTGCGAGACAATCTGCTGCGCCATGCGCTGGGTGTTCCCACTCCAGCTGAAATATGCCACAAGGATATTGCTTTCCCCGGACGGCGTATCCGGTGCATCCTGGCCGTCCTGTCCGTCAGGATTATCGGGATCTTCCGGAGTGCCGGGATTCTCCGGCTGCTCAGTTGTCCCGTCGGATTCAGTAATATCGCCCGAGCACGAGGCGAATGCAGTGACGGAAAGAACCGTCATCAGGCAGACAGCATATCGGCAAGCGGCACACAGTACAGCCAATGCCGTAAATAAAAAGAGTCCAGTCTGTTTCATACTTCTTCTGTTTTTAAAGTTCGGACTTCTGAGCACATCGCCCTGTGCATCGTGTCGGGGTATGTGCTTGAGAGGTGTTTCATGTGTCGCAAAATTACGGTGCCCTGAGAAAAAACTTTTTACAAGGATTGCGGCAGGAAATGCACTGATTTCTGTTTTTACCCGACAAATGCAAAAAATGCAAGCTGTTTTTTCAAAATGGCATGAGTTATTTGATTGGAATATGTATCTTTACATCACAAACACAAGTATAAGGAAATGGCAGAAACGGAAAATATCATAATAAGGGACACCCTTGACGGACTGGGCACGGACGCCTACAGCGATTATCTGGCCCATGCCCTGTGCCTGGCAGGCAGCTGCAGGCTCAGGTACAATGGGGAGGAACGAGAACTGCAGGCCGGCGACCTGATGATTGTCCGCAAGGGAAAACTGGTGGAACGCATACGCCCGTCAGAAGGTTTCCGGGTAAAGGTGATATACGTCACATCTGAATTCATAGAGCTGTCCACACCGCTTAGCAACTACGGCATAAAAGGCCAGCTGGCCCTGTTCCTCAATCCCATAATGAAACTGGATGCCGGACAACGGGAGCTGTGCCGCAAGGATTT
>CALVCB010000072.1 GCA_944325965.1 uncultured Bacteroidales bacterium | reverse complement strand
TCTTCACCGGCTTTACCGTAAAAGTCCAGGGTAAGGATATATCCTTCGCCTTGCGGAGCGAAATTGTTGCCTGCAAACGATCCGGTCCAGCCTTCAAGGTTCGTCAGGGCCATATAATAGTCAGATGTCCCGGCCCCGGTCTCCGCAGGGCCCATATAATAGAAAAAAATCTGCTTGTCAAGGACGATGTCGCCGTCAGCCTCATCCTCCGCATCCCTGACACAGATCCCGTCGAAATGCGCGAGCAGGGTTTCCCCGCCGGACATGGACACATTGATATCCATCACGGCAGTAGTAGTAGAGGTCAGAGTAAGGGACATCGAGCTTCTGGAGACATTGTCCCGAGTCCCTGAAGAAATGTCTATATTCTTGTACTGAAGGCTGTTTCCCTGGGAAAGCAGGTCGATTTCCCCTGAAGGGGTGCCGGTCACGACCTTGATATAGTCATCGGCAAGAAGGATGGCATCAAGGGTCACAAGGCCCTTTGTCGGAGAAAAGTAAAAGGTATATACCTTGTCCTCTACGGTATATACGGCAGACTCTATGCTGCCTTCCTCATCACAATAGATAAATGTGTTGCCCCCCCCTAATTCAGGAGACGGATTTTCTGATGTGCATGACGAAACCAGTCCGGCACAGAGAATCCCCGACGCCGAGACAAGTGAGGTCAAGCAAAAAGAGTGAAAAAGTGCTTTTAACATATAACCAGTATAAAAATAGAACGTGTTTTCACACCAATGGGGAGCAAATGTAATATATTTATCCTTTAAAAAGCAACATCCAGCGATAAAATTCGTTTCATTACGGAATTGCCCCCTGGCACGCACGATTTCTGTTTTTATCCATACTGCAGCATTTTCATTATAATTGAAACGGATTTTCCGGACAGCCGGTTACATTATCCGGCAATCTGCGCGAGGGAAGGTAAAAAACATATATAATCAAAAAAGTCCGGGAAATATTCCCGGACATGGCGTCATTTCTTCCTTATTATGTTCAGGCCGTCCCTGAGCGGCAGAATCACGGATTCGACACGCGGATCGGAGACGACCATATCGTTGAAACGCGATATGCCGAGGGTCTGCCGGTCCTGCGGCATGGGGTCCTCGAAGACCTTGCCGTCCCACAGGACATTGTCGGCAAGGATAAACCCTCCCGGTCGTACCATGTCAAAGACAAGGTCATAATATTCGCAGTACTCCCTTTTGTTGGCATCGATATAGACCATATCATAGGACCATGCCTCCCCGTTCCCGCCAGAGGCAGACGCCTGCTCCCTGAAACGGCGGAGGGTCTCCTTGGCATCACCTACATGAAGGGTTATCTTGTCCGACAGGCCTGCCCGTCCGAAACCTTCGAGTATCAGCTCCTCCAGTTCGTCATTGACCTCCAGTGTATCGAGGTGCCCGTCCGCAGGCAGCCCCATGGCCATGCATACGGCAGAGTATCCGGTGAATGTGCCCAGCTCGAGGATGCGGCGTGCCCCGGACATCTGCACCAGCATGGTCATGAAACGGCCCTGGACAAGGCCCGTGAGCATCCTGGCATGGCTGGTCCGGACATTGGTCTGCCGCACAATCCACTCCAGGGCGGCTGTCTGCCGGGTGCAATGCCCGATTATATATTTCTCCGCTGCATCCATGGGCCCGTTGAATCAGCATCAATAGACATAGCTCTTTACATCATCCGCGGTGATCCTGTCGCCGGAGAGGATGAGAAGACGCTCCACGACGTTGCGGAGCTCACGGATATTCCCGGTCCAGCTCTTGTCTATAAGCATCTGCATGGCCTCCGGAGTGACTTCCCTGCGGGAAAGCCCTGTCTCGGAAGTTATCTGGTCTATGAAGAAATTCACGAGAAGCGGAATGTCGGACTTGCGCTCATCCAATGAAGGGACCTTGATTACAATGACACTGAGGCGGTGGTACAGATCCTCCCTGAAATTGCCTTTGGCTATCTCCTCCTTCAGGTTCTTGTTGGTGGCGGCAAGGACACGGACATCCACCTGTATGTCCTTGTCGCTTCCCACACGGGACAGTTTCTTTTCCTGGAGGACGCGCAGGACTTTCGCCTGGGCGGCAAGGCTCATGTCCCCTATCTCATCGAGGAAAAGCGTCCCGCCGTCGGCCTGTTCGAACTTCCCCTTGTGCTGCTTGATGGCGGAGGTGAAGGCACCTTTCTCATGGCCGAAAAGCTCGCTCTCTATCAGTTCCGACGGAATGGCCGCACAGTTCACCTCTATGTATGGCATCGCACTGCGGTGGCTCTTCTGGTGAAGGCTCCTGGCCACCAGCTCCTTTCCAGACCCGTTGGCTCCGGTAATAAGTACCCTCGCATCGGTCGGGGCAACCTTCTCTATCATCTCCTTGACCTTCATGATAGGCTCCGACTCGCCTATCATCTCCTGTCCGTACACTTTCTTCTTGAGGATCTTCGTCTCCTTGACGAGAGACACCTTGTCCGTCGCATTCTTTATCGTAATAAGTATCCTGTTGAGGTCCAAAGGCTTCTGAATGAAGTCGAAAGCCCCCTTCTTGATACATTCTACGGCCGTGTCTATGTCCCCGTGTCCGGAAATCATTATTACGGCAGAATCAATGCCCTCCTCATTGAGCCTGTCAAGCACCTCAAGCCCGTCCATATTGGGCATCTTGATGTCACAGAAAATGGCATTGTACTTTTCCTTCTCAGCCATCGCGCATCCCGTGGCGCCGTCTTCGGCCACATCCACCTCGTATCCCTCGTCCAGAAGGATCTCTTTCAGGGAGTTGCGTATGGAACGCTCGTCATCAATAACTAAAAGTCTCACAATCAATAAGTTTTCAAATTCCTGTGATCCGCACCCTTGTATTTTACGGCACGTTTCAGCGGTATGTTCATCCCTTCCGTACGCTCGAGCCAGTCGTAAAGATCGTCCGCAAGCTGCTTTATCGTATCCTGGTATTCCGGCTCGGCTATCAGGTTCTTTGTCTCATACGGGTCGTTCTCGAGGTCATAGAACTCGTTGGTGTCCCATACCCCGTGGTAGCGGATATACTTGTACCTGTCCGTCCTGACCCCGAACGTTGTAGGCGTCTGCGGGAAATCGTATTCCCAGTAATATTCGTAGTATATCCTTTTCCTCCAGTCGTCTACAGTCTGCCCCTCCAGCAGCGGCAGCATAGACCGGCCCCTCATCTGCGGAGCCTTCCCTATACCGCAGGCCTCCATTACGGTAGGGGCTATGTCGATGTTCTGTACCATCTCCTTGACCACCGTGCCCGGCTTGATTATTTCAGGGCAATACGCCAGCATCGGGACACGTACGGAGGCCTCATAGAAGGTGCGCTTGTCGATGAGGCCGTGCTCACCCCAGCAGAAGCCGTTGTCACCCATATATATTATAAGGGTGTTCTTGTCCAGGCCTGCCTCCCTGAGGTAGTCGAGCAGACGTCCTATGGAGGCGTCCATGCTCGTCAGGGTCTGGCAATATCTGCGTGCCTCGGTCTCCCAGTCGGTGCGGCCCAGGTAGCTGTAGTCCACACCGTGCCAGCTTTCCCTCTGCTGCTTCACCCAGTCCGGAAGGCGGCCTTCACCATACCATTCGTCACCCCTTGCAGGAGTGCCGGACGCGTCCTTCGAAGGTATGGAATGGAGCCCGTACTCAGGGGTATGGAAATTCTCCGGCTCCGGAATTTCCTTGTCCTTATATACCCCTTCGAACTCCTTTGAGGCCCGGAAAGGGTCATGCACCGCCTTGTGGGACAGGTACACGAAGAAAGGACGGTCCTTGTTGGAGTCAATGAACTTTATCGCGTCATCCGTAAGGATGTCAGTGATATATTCGTCCTTGGGGTAGGTGAACATCTCACCGTTGACATTCATCTTGACATTATAATAGGTCCCCTGTCCCCGGAAACTCTCCCAATGGTCGAACCCTGGCTGCGGCCTGCCGTCATCATTGCCCATATGCCATTTCCCGAAAAATCCGGTAGTATATCCGGCCCTCTGGAGATACTGCGGGAAATACACCAGGCCTTCCGGTACGGGAGATATATTGTCCACCACCCTGTGCTCATGGGAGAACATCCCTGTCAGGATGGATGCGCGCGAAGGCGACGAAAGCGAGGTGGTCACAAAAGCGTTCTGTACGTATGCCCCGTTCGCTGCAAGGAAGTCGAGGTTAGGAGTCCGGAGCCACGGCACGGTGCCCAGAAAGCCCATATAGTCATAACGGTGGTCATCCGAAAGGATGAAAATGACGTTACGCGGCTTGGCTCCCGGAATCCTGTCTACCTTGAGCCCGTCCCCGGAACCGCATGATGCACTGCCGGCCACAGCAGATGCACCCAGCAGCAATAGTGTGCTTTTACGCATGGCAATTAGTTCAGTTTGTCACAAAAATACCTTATTTTTTATAACCGCACAAAAAATACCCAAATATATCACTCCGGGAGCAGCTTCATTGCCATCCCGGGTATCCTTCTTCATCCCGAGCGAAGCCGGGAAATCCGCCAATCTTTCCTGCAGATTCCCCCGCTCACTTTGTCCGGTCGGAAAGACAGAAAAGGCGGATAAAAGAATTTTTGAAAAATTTCAAAACAGTTTCTAATTTTGTTCTTTAAAACGTGTACTGATGCATATACCTGACATCATAATCGCGATAGACGGATACTCCTCTACCGGAAAGAGTTCTTTCGCCCGGCTCATCGCGTCCGACTTTTCTTTCCTGTATCTCGACTCCGGGGCGATATACCGCGGCGTGACGCTCATGGCTATAGAGAAGGGGCTGATCGATGCGGACTGCCGTATAGACATCCCGGGCCTCTCGGATGCACTCCGCACGTTCGACCTGCATTTCAGCAAGACGCGGGAGGGGAGCATGACCTTCATCGGGGACAGGTGCATCGAAAAGGAAATAAGATCGATGGAAGTGTCCTCAAAGGTCAGCCCGATTGCAGCCGTTCCATGTGTACGGGAGTTCGTCGACATGAGGCTGAGGGAATTCGGGAAAAAGAAGCGTGTGGTCATGGACGGCCGGGACATCGGGACAACAGTCTTTCCAGATGCCGAACTCAAGATCTTCATGACCGCGGACATTACCGTGAGGGCGCAGAGAAGGGCTGCAGAGATGGCCGCCAAGGGAGAGACGGTCTCGATAGAAGAGGTCATGGAAAACCTCAGGGAGAGGGACTACATTGACTCTCACCGGGAGACTTCCCCGCTGGCAAGAGCCGCCGATGCATTGGTACTCGACAACTCCCGCATGACCCTGCAGGACCAGATGGAATGGCTCAGGGGGATCATCCGGGAGAGGTTCGGTGGTATGTCTGATTAAAACCTTTTCCGAGATGGGACTGACAGTAGAAATAGACAAGGCGTCCGGGTTCTGTGCCGGAGTGATCGGTGCCATAACCAAGGCAGAGGATTTCCTTGAAAGGACAAGGAAAGCGGGTGAGAACCGGAAACTGTTCTCCCTCGGTGCCATTGTGCACAATGACCTCGAGCTCCAGAGGCTCGAAAGGCAGGGACTTGTATCGATAGACAAAGACGACCTCAATGAAATACGCCAGGTGGACGGGGAGACCCTGCTGATCCGCGCGCACGGAGAGCCGCCGGAGACATTCGCCCTGGCCAGGGAGAAGGGGTTCAATGTCATAGACTGCACCTGCCCTGTAGTACTGAAACTCCAGGAAAAAATCAAGGAAGCCCACGCCCGGCTGACAGCGGACGGAAGGAAAGGGCAGATCATCATCTTCGGCAAGATAGGCCATGCGGAAGTGCTCGGGCTCACAGGCCAGGTAGGAGGGGATGCGGTCGTAGTGGAAGACCTGCCGATGCTTGAAGCCCTCATAGCCGACGGCACCATCGACATCACGGTACCGACAGAGGTATTCTCGCAGACGACAAAGAGCCCGGCGGAATATGCCACGATATGCAGCCGGCTGGAAGAGCTGATGGCGGGTGCGCGTGAGCTCTCGGTGGAGAGGTTCAAGGGGACCCACCTCCTGACCGTGCACAATACCATCTGCGCCCAGGTGGCGTCACGGCACGGGAAGCTCTCGAGGTTCGCCCTGGAGCACGATGTCGTGATATTTGTGGCCGGCAAGGCCAGCTCCAACGGGAAAGTCCTGTGCAGCCTATGCAAATCAATGAATATCAGGACATACTATGTCGGAGGACCTGCCGACATCAGAAAAGAATGGTTCAGGGATGACGACAATGTCGGGGTATGCGGCGCGACTTCCACGCCGAAATGGCTGCTTGAAGAAGTGGCGGACTACATCAAAAGCCTTTAATCACGTATTTACAATTTTTTTGTAAAATCCTGACAGTTTTATAATTTTGCACGCCGAAACCGGAGAACTGCAAATCATTCAATTATATAGATCAAATCAATTTTAGATATTATGGCAACAACAGCTGATTTCAAAAACGGCCTTTACATCAACTACAACGGCAAACCATGCTCAATCGTATGGTTCCAGCATGTGAAACCGGGGAAAGGCCCTGCTTTCGTCAAGACAAAACTCCGCAACCTCGAGAACGGGCGCATCCTCGAGAACACTTTCACGGCAGGAGCGAAAATCGATACCATAAATGTCGAAAGAAGGCCTTACCAGTTCCTCTACAAGGACGAGGACGGATACAACTTCATGCACGAGGAGACCTTCGAGCAGATCCACCTTGATGAGGACCTTGTGGAGAACGCTGACCTCATGAAAGAAGGCCAGCATGTGGAAATGATGTTCCTCGCAGACGAGGAAAGATGCCTCACATGCGAGCTCCCTACATACGTAGAACTTGAAGTGACCTACACTGAGCCGGCCGTGAAAGGCGACACAGCCTCTACCAACGCCCTCAAGGAAGCCACTCTGGAGACAGGGGCGAAGATCATGGTACCTCTCTTCATCAACCAGGGAGAAAAGATCAGGGTCAACACTACAGACCGCAGCTACGGCGAAAGGGTGAAATAGTACGGCTCCCGCCAGGAAAAATCGAGTAGGAGGAAAACGAAGTAGTTTTCTTCCTACTTTCGTTTTCCGACCTCTCACACCACCGTACGTGCC
>CALVCB010000071.1 GCA_944325965.1 uncultured Bacteroidales bacterium | reverse complement strand
AAAAATAACAGGGGCCCTCCCCAAGGCCCCTGCCATATATAAAACGAACTTAACAAATAGACACGAATTAATTCCGATGTCCGATACAAAGGTAATGATTTAAAAATTCAATCCAAATTTTTCTGACAAAATTTTCACGAAATTTTAAAGAAAATTATAATAAATTAAAATTTTCCCAGAATACCTTCGATTATTTCATACCATATTTTCTGAGGATCTTCATTATAGGCTTCTCGATGGATTCGGCCCAGCCGAGATAGCCCATATCGGAAGGGTGGGTCCCGTCGACAGAACTTTCACGGCTGTTGCTTCCGGTATCGGTCTGGATGAAATATACATTGTCATACTTCTTGACTGCCTCGGCCATGAGCTTTGAGGCCATATCCATCTTCGCCTGCTCGAAAGCATCGCTGGAAGTGCAGAAATTTCGGCTTTCACGGTAGATGGTCTGCATGAAAATGAGCGGGATGTCAGGATGGGCCTTCTGGACTTTCTCAATGAAAGGGAAAAGCCGCTCCTCGATCATCTGGGCAGAAGGGTTGGAGAATGCGTCGAATATGAGGGCGTCCACATCTGCATCGCAAAGTACATCAGCAAAATAAGGCTGAAGCTTACAGTTCCCGCTGCATCCCAGGCTCAATATCTGGACACCGGTGGCACGCATAAACTGCATCGGATAGCTCATGCCCGGACGGCTGGTGCTTATCCCCTGGGTGAAGCTGGAGCCGAAAATGCCCACCCTGTACCTGAACGGGGAGTCCATGGCCGAAATCTCGGAGCCTTTCTCCACCCCTATCTTCAATGAATACAGTTCGCTGTATATAGGGAGATAGAGCATGCACTTCTTCACGCCCTGCGGCAGGTCCTTGATCAGCACAAGATTGTTCTCCTCGTGCCCGTCGGCAGGCACCTTGGATGCGGCATAGAGCCACTGCCCGTCTTTCATTATGTAGAGGTCATATCCGCGGAGGGAGATACCCATGGTGTTCCCGGCCCTGTTCATATAGCCATAGTCAGGCTTTACTGATATTGTGGATGAATTCGTCTCGAAAAGCACGGCCAGGCCTGCGGAGCAGCGCACCTGTGTATTCTCCCCGCCCGTGAAGCCCTTGTACCTGCAAGTGTCCACCCGGTGGTACGGGTTCGGGGTGTCCTCATGGATCTTGCCTATAAGGTTGAGGTCAGATGCCTCGGTAAATACATATTCTACATTCTTGGGAGTCTGGGCCAGCAGTGCCGGAACGGCAAGAGTCAGCAGCAACGCTGAAAGGATAAATCGTTTCATATCTTTTCGTTTTTAGTTTTTTCAGCTTGCTAAGTTAATACGATTCCGTGGAATTCAACACAAGAATGAAACTTATTTATAAAATAAAACACAGGCCTGAAATTTCACTGGAAGAAATTGTTCCGGCATTGTCCGGAAACATCCCGTACCAAGCCCGTCCCTTGTCTCAGACACGAAGATATTATTCATGGCAGGATTGTCTTTTCCCTCTACAAATATTACCTTTGTCCGGTTTAATTTTCAGGACCGGCGTTCAAATGAGTCTATACACATTCTACAGGATCAGCAAGCCTTCAAGGCGGCACGTTCCGGAAGATAAAGTTCAAAGCACTTACAAATCCTTGAGGAACAGAACGTTCTGGGGAGCTACGGCTGCATACAGCCTGTATTATGTATGCAGAATGAGCCTGAGTGTGGTGAAGCAGCCGCTTATTGACAGCGGGGCCCTTACGGCAGGGCAGCTGGGGATCATCGGTTCCGCACTGCTGTTCGTCTACGCAGTGGGGAAGTTCATGAACGGGTTCATTGCCGACTACTGCAACATCAGGAGGTTCATGGCGACCGGGCTTTTCATTTCGGCCGCAGTCAACCTCGTCATGGGAGGAATGGGGTTGCTATACAGCGCAATAGGTCTCTCCACCATGCTCCTGTTCATCTCGTTCGCCGTACTTTGGGGCATCAACGGCTGGATGCAGTCTATGGGGTCCCCGCCAGGCATCATCAACCTTTCCAGATGGTTTCCGCTGTCGAAAAGGGGGACATACTACAGCATATTCAGCGCAACCCCGTACCTCGGAGAATTCCTTTCCTTCATCATAACGGGTGTCGTCGTATCCGCCTTCGGGTGGGAATACGGCTTCATATTCTCCGCGGCCGGAGGGTTCGCGGGGGCAGCAGTCATCCTGATATTCATGAGCGACACACCTGAGAGCAAAGGCCTTCCTTCTGTACAGGAACTTTCCGGGGAAAAGATACAGAAGGTGGATACGATGCCTACAGCGCAGGTGCAGAAATATGTGCTAAGGAATGCCGGGATATGGATAATTGCAGCTTCAAGCGCATTCGTGTACATAGCCAAATACGCCGTGGCCGGATGGGGAGTACTTTTCCTGCAGAAGGCCAAGGACTTCTCCCTGGAGAACGCGACACAGATCATAGCTTTCTCCGCGGCCTTCGGAGTGGTAGGGACAGTCCTGGCCGGGTGGCTGTCCGACAAGGTGTTCAAGGGGGACAGGGTAAAGCCAGCGATTATTTCAGGCATACTGAGTTTCGTGTCGCTGGACCTGTTCCTTTTCACAGGAGGGAGCTATATCGTGAATATACTGTATGTCGCCCTGTTCAGCCTTGCCACGGGGGTCCTCTACTGCATTGTGGCGGGACTCATGGCAGTGGACATAGTCCCGCGCAAGGCCACAGGGGCAGCGCTCGGGATTGTGGGCATATCGAGCTATGTGGCGGCAGGGATGCAGGACATCGCAAGCGGATATCTCATCCAAGGCTATACCAAAGGAGCGGACATAAGCACGGCTTCATATGACTTCGGCCCGGTATCGGTGTTCTGGCTGGCGGCCACACTTGTCGCATTTGTGCTGCCAGTAATATTCTGGAAGAAGATGAAACCGGAGAACAACCTTATAGGGAATGAACCTGACAACAACAGTTTATAATTCATGCATATACATTTTACAATAAATTACCGCACCCTCTGGGGGGAGAACCTTTTCCTTCACTACGGTCAGGATGGCAAGGCCGGGATGCGGTACGTTCCCGGCTCTGACGGGACATGGGAGGTCCTGATAGAAAACGCGGATGTCCGGAATTTCAGTCATTACCACTATGAAGTGGAGAAGGACGGCAGATTTGCCCGCAGGGAATGGCTGTACCATTCAATAACGGAGACTCCTGCAGGGACTGACGGCTCCGGCCGTATGGAGGTTCACGACAGCTGGCAGATGATGCCGCGGTGCGCCGGGACTGCAGTCCCCGTGTTTTCGCTCAGAAGCAGGGACAGTTTCGGCATAGGGGAGTTCAATGACCTCAAAAAACTGGTGGACTGGGCCGCATCTACAGGCCAGAAGGTGCTCCAGCTCCTTCCCGTCAATGACACGACAATGACAGGGACATGGACGGATTCATACCCTTACAGCGCCAATTCCATATATGCCCTCCACCCACAGTTCGTCCATCTTCCGGATGCCGGAGTAGAGCAGGACGGGGAATACATCAGGCTGCGCGAGAGCCTTAACGCCCTCCCGACGGTTGACTATGAAAGGGTCAATGCCGAAAAAGACAGGCTCATGAGGAAGGCTTTCGCCTCGGAATGGAGGAAAACCTGCACGACAAAGGCCTACAGGCAGTTCTTTTCGGATAACAGCCACTGGCTCCTGCCGTATGCGGCATTCAGGATACTTACTGCCCGGTACGGGACGGCCGATTTCAGGGAATGGGGAGAATACTCTGCCTATGACCCGGCAAAGGCGGACACCCTTCTGAAGAAGGAGAAGCACGAATTCAGCTACTGCTGCTTCGTACAGTACCACCTCCACAGGCAGCTTTCATCCGCCCGCGACTATGCACACAGCCACGGGGTCTACCTGAAAGGCGACCTGCCGATAGGCATCAGCCCGACAAGCGCGGACGCATGGGCCTCACCGGAACTCTTCCACCTCGATTCACAGGCCGGCGCCCCGCCTGACGCCTTCGCGGAGAAAGGCCAGAACTGGGGGCTGCCTACATACAACTGGGAGAGGATGGCCAGGGACGGCTACTCATGGTGGAAATCACGCATGAAGAACATGGAGCAGTACTTCGACGCTTTCCGCATAGACCACATACTGGGGTTCTTCCGCATCTGGGAAATACCTTGCGGGGCATCGAGCGGGCTGCTGGGGCATTTCAGCCCTGCACTGCCATACACTACGGAATATCTGCGAGGCATGGGGTTCAGTCTGCCGGACTCGGGGCCTGCGGTCCCTGAGACAGAAAATGCGCTTTTCGTCGCCGACCCGCATCTCTATGGGCACTGGCACCCGAGGATCGCCGCCCAGGAGACGGAAGCCTACAGGGCCCTGGAGCAGGACATGAAGGACAGGTTCAATGCACTCTATGACGATTTTTTCTACCGCCGCCACAATGGCTTCTGGAAGGATTCAGCCATGAAGAAGCTGCCGGAGCTCCTCTCCTCCACACAGATGCAGGCCTGCGGCGAGGACCTGGGAATGATACCGGACTGCGTGCCGGAAGTGATGGCGGACCTGCATATACTCTCGCTGGAGATACAGCGCATGCCGAAGCTCGCAAACGAGACGTTCGCCGACGTGCGGCGCTACCCGTACCTGTCCGTCTGCTCGACATCCACACATGACATGAACCCCCTGAGGGCCTGGTGGAAAGAGGACAGGTCCCTGACAGGGAAATTCTACCATGAAGTGCTGGGCGAAAACGGGGAAGCCCCGCAGGAGTGCGAACCGTGGATCTGCCGCAAAGTGGTCAAGATGCACCTCGACTCCCCTTCCCTGCTCGCCATACTCCCGCTCCAGGACTGGCTGGCAATAGACGGGAAACTGCGTAACCCCGACCCGGATTCAGAACGAATCAACGACCCTTCGGACAATCCGCACTACTGGAGATACCGTATGCACCTGCCCCTGGAGGAGCTGCTTGAAGCCACGGAACTCAACAGCACCATTCGCGGAATGGCAGAAGCTTCAGGACGGTAGACCGTATTCAGCTCTATGGTGCAGTACCCGGCCTGTTTCAGTGCCCTGCTGGAAAAGAAATAAGGTGTATCATAACAGTCCTTGAGCAGCTGCCAGTCTTCATCCTTCACCACAGGGGCGAGCTGATGCAGATCCCCTATCATCAGGAGCTGCACCCCGCCGAAAGGCCAGTCCGGTCCGTATTGAGGATACGGGACAGGAGATACGACGCATTGAGGTTGCGCGCCACCCCGTCTTGTATCTTATAGGTATAACATATTTCCTCGGAAAGCCCGATTTCGAAGCACAGGTTGCGGTACAGCCCCGGATCCTTGTCCGCAAGTCCGGCAAGCTCCAGGTCATGGGTCGCCACGACGGCCGACACGTTGAATCCGGAGATATAGTCCAGGAACATTATAGAGCCCTGGAGCTTGTCCTTCGAGTTGGTCCCTTTCAGTATCTCGTCCAGGATGATCAACGTGAAATCATTGGCTTTGACATGGTCGATGAGCTGTTTGAGCCGCCTGAGCTCCGCATTGAAGTAGGAGATGTCCCTGGAAAGGTTGTCGGAAGTCCTCATGCCGGAAAACAGGGACACCACCGAGAAACGGAATGAGGATGCGCATACCGGGACTCCGTTGGAAGCGAGAATGTAGTTTACCCCTATTGTCCTGAGGAAGGTGCTTTTGCCGGCCATGTTGGCGCCGGTGACTATGAATATATTGTGCCTCATTATCTCGAAATCGTTGGGCACAGCCTTGTCCGGGGAGAGGAAAGGATGGAAGGCATCCTTCGCTGACACCACGCAGTCAGGGTCTTCGGAGATTTGCGCCATGGTGCCGCCGGGGCTGTTGAAGGCATATACCGCCAGGCTTGTGAGAGCATCGAAACCGGCTATCGCCCCGAGCCAACGCTCCATATACGGGAAATATCTGCGGCCCCACCTGATGAAAAGCCGTATCAGCATGACATCATACTGGAGAGTGCCGTTGAGAAGGTAATACATAACATACCCTCCGCGCTGGTCAAACAGGTTCAGAATCCCGGACAGTTCCCGGAAGGCCTTGTCGCAGTCGGCATCCTGCCCGAAAAGCTCCTGCTTCAGGCCCTTCAGTTTCACGGACCGGAAATCAGTCCCGCGTATCATTTTCAGGAGTTTCAGATAGGCGGAGTATGATTTGTGGAGCGCGTCTGCACCGGCGGCAGCGTTCTGCGACGAACGGCCTATGATGGCCGCTGTCATGAGCTGCACCATCACCATTATGCCGAATACCGCCCAGGCATAGGCCACACCGCAGACTCCGGCCGCCAGAGATGCCCATGTGACAGCCACCATGACAAACGGGACATGCGAGACAGTCAAGAACCTGCCGTAACTTTCCCGGCCAATATATCCGGAAAGGGCCTCCAGGCTGCTGTCCGCCTTGGGACTGGAGATGAAATCCGTCCTCCAGTCCAGCATTTCCATGGAAGAGAGCTCCTGTACGGCTTCCATGCGGGAGAGTATCTCGGAGCTGTCCCCGGGGAGTTTTTTCAGCAACCCCGCCAGGAGATCCCGCCCTCCGGAAGTGACTGTCCTGTCAATTCTCTGAAACAGGGAGCTTTCCCCGAAAATATCCAGGTCACACGCATATTCATGGTCCGGATCGGCATATTCCTCCCCTTTTCCGAATGGGGTGAAATCCCCGTCGAGATATGCGAGTTCATTTCTGCAAGTCTTCTGCAGTGACTCAAGCCTGGATATCCGGTCCCGGAGTCTGCTGTCAGCAATATATGATACAATATACAGTGCCGCAGACAGTACAGAAAATGCTATGTCCCGGAATGAAACGCTGCTGACCGCAAAGCAGAAGAACACCACCGCGGCAGCGAAAAAAAAGAGTTTTCCGGCCAGGCACAGGCCGCTTTTCCTTTTGAGAGAATCCTTTTCCGTATCCAGAACAGCTATCTTTGAGCTGTAGGCCTCACGTATGGCTTCGGCAGACGGCTTTGGACTATGGTCCATTGCCCTGCCGTCAGATTGCTGTCTTTCCATATAAGGCCACCTTGATGTATGTATATCCAAACATAATGTAAAATCAGTATCAACCGGATTTCTTTTCACCGGTGCCGCCTGCCACCCCGAGGCTCCGGATGATGGCATCTGACACTTCAAGAGGATGTACCGGAAACTGGCCGGTGCATCCTCTCAAATGCTTTAATTCATCCATGCTATGATCGGCTGTTTCCGGACATTCCAGATATAGCCGACCCTGACGAGGTGGTGTCCGCTGCATTTGCCGACAGCCACTGAACAAACGCCAGGCTTAAACTCTACCGTAACCTGACGTCTGCAAACCGGGCAAGTTACTGAAAGTGTCATAACTAAATGCATTAAGCCTCCTCAAATATA
>CALVCB010000070.1 GCA_944325965.1 uncultured Bacteroidales bacterium | reverse complement strand
TCTCTCCTGAAAATATCCCTCGTATAAACCTTCTCCTTCACATCGTCGAGGCTCGGTTCGTAGCGGTTGGTGATGATCATGTGGCTACGGCTCTTGAATTTATCCAGGTCGTTTACAACCAGGCTGCCGAAGAAGGTGCTGCCGTCCTCGAGGGTCGGCTCGTAGATGATGACTTCGGCGCCTTTGGCCTTGATGCGCTTCATCACGCCCTGGATGCTGCTCTGGCGGAAGTTATCGCTGTTCGACTTCATCGTCAGACGGTAGACGCCTATCACACAGCGTTTCTCTTCCTCCGGTGAAAAGTCCCCCCGGCTGTAGTAGTTGTAGTAGCCCGCCTTCGTTAAGACCCTGTCCGCTATGAAATCCTTGCGGGTGCGGTTGCTCTCGACTATCGCCTGGATCAGATTCTCCGGAACGTCTGCATAGTTCGCCAGGAGCTGCTTCGTGTCCTTCGGGAGGCAGTAGCCACCGTAACCGAACGAAGGGTTGTTGTAGAAGTCTCCGATGCGGGGGTCCAGGCTCACTCCCCGGATGATGGCGGCGGTGTCCAGGCCCTTCATCTCCGCGTAGGTGTCGAGCTCGTTGAAGTAGCTTACACGCAGGGCGAGGTACGTGTTCGCGAAAAGCTTCACCGCCTCTGCCTCGGTCAGGCCCATGAAAAGGGTCTCGATGTCATCCTTTATGGCCCCTTCCTTCAGGAGGGAGGCGAACTCGTGCGCTGCACGGTCCAGACGCCCGTCTCCTTCAGGGCGTCCGACGATGATACGGCTCGGGTACAGGTTGTCGTACAGGGCCTTGCTCTCCCGAAGGAATTCAGGCGAGAAGATGATGTTCCCGGACCCTGTCTTGCGGCGGATGCCCTCGGTGTAACCTACCGGGATCGTGCTCTTTATCACCATTATCGCTTCGGGGTTGACCTTCATGACAAGGTCTATGACCTCCTCAACATGGCTCGTGTCGAAGTAGTTCTTCACCGGGTCGTAGTTGGTCGGCGCCGCGATGACCACGTAGTCGGCATCCCGGTAGGCGGATGCACCGTCAAGGGTCGCCACCAGGTCCAGGTCCTTCTCCCTCAGGTATTTCTCTATGTATTCGTCCTGGATGGGGGACTTACGGCTGTTGATCATTTCCACCTTCTCGGGGATCACGTCGACGGCGGTGACCCGGTGGTGCTGGCTCAAAAGGGTGGCTATGCTCAGGCCGACGTAGCCGGTACCGGCGACGGCAATATGAATGTCTGTCTTGGTGTTCATTGTTTTTTCCTTTATTGTTTATTAAAATCCCGGGCATGGCAAAGAGATGAGTTCTTATTTGTTCCCTTTGGCTGGGCCCGAAATCACAGTTATATGTCTTTTATACAAATCATTTGTCCATACCCGGAAACGACAAGTGCCGGGTTCATTCAGTGTCCAGTACTTCAAGGCATTCCGACCTGATGTACGTTGTAGCTATTGCAAGCATGTCAGGCAGCTCTACCATTACACGCTTTTCTTTCCTTATGCGTATCACCTTTCCTTCGACGCCGGCAAAAGGACCGTCCTTGACACGGACCCTCTGGCCGGATCGCAGCAACGGGGACACATCTGAAAGATATATAATGTCATCATCAACTGCAGAAGATACCTTTATGAAATCTTCCATGGCCTTGTCCGGGACTACAACCGGACTGGATGTAACCCGGTCCCAGATGAAATGGAACTGCAATATCTCAGCCATCCTTGCGCGCAGGTCCTCGATTTCTTCCCTTGAAGCATGCACGAAGCAAAGGTTGCTCACAGCCGGAGCAAGCACCCGCCTGGCCTTGCCCTCTTTTTCTACAACCCTGTACCTCATGGGGATATAAGATGTAATCTGGAGCTTGTCAAGTCTTTCTTTAAGCTTCAGTTCGCGTCCGTATGTGACGCGTAAAGGATACCATCTGTCCTCCCCCGGCATTATTCCCCTTTTATTTTAATATTCTTCGACTTCACTCAGGATAATAATTATATCCGGTTCGTCATCAAATTCCCGGCTGCACTCCGGATAATCAAAAAACAGTACGACAATCACTCATGACGTCCCCAAAAGCTCGTCTTGCAAAAGGCATGACTGTCAAAATGCCTGCTTGTCACCTCCGAGTATCTGGCGTACAGTCATAAACACTATCTTTATATCCAGCATAGGAGACCAGTGCTCGATATACCATATATCATGTTCAACCCTCTCCTTCATCTGTTCGAGAGTCCTGGTTTCTCCTCTGCACCCGTTCACCTGGGCCCATCCGGTGATACCCGGCTTCACCAAATGTCGGACCATATATTCCGAGATGAGCTTGGAATACATCTCGGTATGGAATTCCATATGAGGACGTGGCCCGACTATCGACATGTCTCCTTTAAAGACATTGATGAACTGGGGAAGCTCATCTATCGAAGTCCTTCTCAGGAAGTCCCCGAATCTGGTCTTGCGCGGGTCATTCTCCGTAGCCTGTACCTTGTCAGACTCGGCGTTCACTATCATCGAACGGAATTTAAGGCACTTGAATCCTTTTCCGTTGTACCCGGTGCGAACCTGCCTGAACAGGATCGGTCCCGGTGATGTAATATGTATGCCTATCGCGACTGCTGTCCAGACAAAAGGATAGACCGTAAGCAGGAACACCCCTGACAGAATCACATCCACAGACCTTTTAAGGAACTTCATCAATGGATTGTTCAATGGCTCCTCCCTCAGTCTGATGGTAGTCACGCTCCCGAACTCCTCATAATGCATCCTCCTCCTCGGGTATCCGTTCATGTTTGGCACAAACCAGAACTGTATGAAGCGGCTGTCGGATTCGTGGATCAGGCGACTGATGAATGTCTCGTCCGATGAAGGATTAATCCCGCAGTACAGTTCATCGACCTGATGTCCGTCCAGATACCGGAAGACATCCTCTATCCCGCCGAGCACCCTGTCCCCGGCAGGAACCTGGTCGCTGTATTTGTCCGTAAAAAAACCAAGTACATTGTATCCATGCATACCATAACCGGCCTTCATCTCCCGGCTGATAGCCACCAGGCGCTCATCGGCACCTACCATCACCACATTGAGCATGTTCTTCCCTGAGCGACGGATACGCAGGATAATCCACCTGATGACAATATGGGCTGCCATTATAAGGATTCCCGCACAAAAACCGTACAGAAGATAGAACGTTACGGGTGTTATCCTGTATACCGCACTCGTGATGAAGATAAAAAATGAAACTGTCAGCGCAGTCTGGAATATTGCACGCACAAGAACGACATAGTCCGCTATACGCCGTTCGTTCAGCTTTATGGGGACGAACGAGATTGCCAACACATAGCTCAGGAACAGGATTACCGGACTCCCGGTTCCTCCCATTATATCTGCCTGTGAGGCAGGAAGCGTGCCTGAAAAACGCAGGCTGGTATAAAAGACAGCATAATGCAGCAGGAGGTCTACCGCATAAGTCGGCAGTTTGAAATAAAGCACCTCCTTGGGGCTCGTTCTCATAGTCATGGCCAATCGGAATTACGTCACTATAGAATATAGAAAAGGTCACACAGAAACGTAACTTCTGCATGATCAAATCTCTTGGATTTAGCCCTACTGATAATCTCCACTTGCACTATACAGCAACAAGTCAAAATATCACTCCCTTTTCGCAGTGCAAAAGGGCTTTCTATATCATGCGTAAAGATGGGATAATCCGTTCACACACCACACACACCCACTCTGTTTTCCCTCATTACTCTACACACGGCCCAAAGATATGCATTTTTTTTCTTCTCCAAGAAGCTTTTATACGATTAATTTATCCCATATTACCACCTCCTTCTACATATATTATTGATTTTAAAACATTTAACACAATACAGTCATGCCGGATTTCAGTCCGGCATGACTGCTCTCAAGCCTGTTTCCCTACAGGTTCCTGTACATCTGTTCGTAATATTTCTGATAGTCTCCTGAGGTGACATTATCCAGCCAGTCCTGGTGGTCAAGATACCAGCGTACCGTCTTTTCGATGCCTTCCTCAAACTGCAGGCTCGGCTCCCAGCCCAGTTCTCTCTGCAGCTTCCGGGAGTCTATGGCGTACCTCATATCATGCCCCTTTCTGTCGGCAACATATGTAATCAGGTCACTGTCAGCCCCCTCAGGCCTGCCCAGAAGCCTGTCTACCGTACCGATAAGAACTTTGACGATATCAATGTTCTTCCATTCGTTGAAGCCTCCGATATTGTATGTCTCAGCGACCTTTCCCTCATGGAATATAAGGTCTATCGCCCTGGCGTGGTCCTCCACATAGAGCCAGTCCCGAACGTTCTCCCCCTTTCCATATACAGGAAGCGGTTGACGATGACGGATATTATTGATGAACAGCGGTATGAGTTTCTCCGGGAACTGGTACGGCCCGTAATTATTGGAACAGTTAGTCACAATCGTAGGCATCCCGTAAGTGTCATGAAAAGCCCTCACAAAATGGTCACTGCCTGCCTTGGAAGCGGAATATGGGCTATGCGGACGGTATTTCGTATCTTCGGTAAAGAACCTGTCTCCGTAAGCATGATGGTGGTCCGATGAAGCCTTTGTGCTAAACGGAGAAGGCATACCTTCCGGACATGTCATTTCAAGCGCACCATATACCTCGTCCGTCGAGATGTGGTAGAAGAGGCAAGGTACAGCACTGCCGACATCTCCACCGTCCGGCATACCGGACTTCGCCACGGCATGAGATGAAGCCGGGAGACGCCATCCGAAGGGCTCCCAATACTCCTTTGCAGCCTGGAGAAGCGAAAGCGTACCCATGACGTTGGTCCTGGCGAAAGTGAACGGGTCCTTTATGCTCCTGTCCACATGGCTCTCTGCTGCAAGATGTATGATCCCATCCACTCCATAGTCTTTCAGGAGAGCACGGAGAGCCTCGTAATCACAGATGTCTGCTTTGACGAAAACATAGTTGGGACGGTCCTCTATATCCTTGAGATTTTCAAGGTTACCCGCATAGGTAAGCTTGTCCAGATTGATGATGCGGTAATCAGGGTACTTGTTTACGAACAGGCGTACCACATGGCTGCCTATAAATCCGGCCCCGCCCGTAATAAGGATTGTTCTTCTATAGTTCATGGTTCTTGATTTTCTGATATGACAGCTGTCCACAGTCCCCAGGATGCTCTTTCTCTCCACAGTGTAGCTTTCTGCTATGGAAGGCAAGAACAGGAAAGGCAATGGCACAGGATCAACCTTCATTCATATTGTCCAGGCATCTCTTCAATGAATCAGTCCAGTAAGGGATCTTCAGTCCGAATGTTTCCTTTATCTTCGTCTTGTCCAGGACTGAATACGCCGGACGTTTTACCGGACTCGGAAACTCGCTGCTGTGGCACGGGACTATTTCACATCCGGTACGGCCGCTGTATTCGGCAATCATCATGGAGAAGTCGTACCAAGAGCATACCCCTTCGTTTGAATAATGGTATATCCCGTTCCTGCTGTATCCGTGTACCGGCTCCTCCTTCCTGTAGTCATCCAGTATGACACTTATCGCACAAGCCAGATCGTATGCATAAGTAGGTGTACCGGCCTGGTCGAAAACGACTGACAGCCGAGGTTTAACAGAAGTGAGGTCAAGCATAGTCTTTACAAAATTTCTTCCGAACTCCGAGTAAAGCCATGCCGTCCGGATTATCACATAATCGCAGCCCGAGGCCATGATATTTTTCTCGCCCTCCAGCTTAGTACTGCCGTATACTCCCGTCGGCGTACCTTTCTGGTCCTCTCTGCAAGGAGTATTGTAAGGGTCTGCACCGAATACATAGTCCGTCGATATCTGCACCAGGAGTCCGCCTGCCTCTTTCATAGCCTGCGCCAGAATCCCCGGGGCAGAAGCATTGAGCCTGCGGCAAAGCGCCTCATCACTTTCAGCCTTCTCCACATTTGTATACGCGGCGCAATTGACTATACATCGGACATCGTTTTCCTTTACGGCCGCCATGACCGCTGAAGCATCCGTAATATCCAGGATGACTGTTTCTGCTCCAGAAACTGGAACGACATCCGTAAATATATAATTGTCACCAGTTTTCCTGCTTATGATACGCATCTCGTTACCGAGCTGGCCATTGGCACCTGTCACCAGAATATTCATGTCAATTCACGTTTTTTGGCCGGTTCTTCGCCCCTCCGGACGATATCCGGCCAGTCGGATTAAATTTCCTATACTTTGGACTATTCTTCGTAATAGTCTGTCCCGTAGTCGAACAGCCAATCCATATCCTTCAGTCTTGGATGACTGCGGTCCTTTTCCGAAAGAATGACCCTGTCTGCCGGAATCCTCCAGTCAATGCCAAGGTCCGGGTCATCCCATGCCAGTGCACCCTCGCTCTGCGGGGCATAGAAGTTGTCGCATTTATACTGGAAGACAGCCTCCTCGCTAAGCACGCTGAACCCATGTGCAAATCCTCTGGGAATAAAGAACTGCCTGTGGTTCTCGCCGCTCAGTTCCACCGCGACATGCTTTCCGAAAGTAGGCGAGCCAATCCTTATATCCACTGCTACATCCAGGACAGTGCCCTGAATTACACGGACAAGCTTGCTTTGCGTATAGGGCGGCTTCTGGAAATGGAGACCCCGCAACACGCCGTAAGACGACATGCTTTCATTGTCCTGGACAAACCGGACCGTCCTGACCAGTGATTCGAAATCACGCTGCGAAAAAGACTCGAAAAAATAACCGCGCGTATCCTTGAAGATACGGGGCTCGATGATAACGACCCCGGGTATCTCTGTCTGTATTACATTCATCGTTATGTAGCTTATTGCATTTTCACTGCCGTTCCCGCCCCGGCATGGCTGCATGCTTCTATGGAGCGGCAAATTATCTACAGGTTGCTCTTCCCGGTAAGCTTAACTTCATCTATGACTTTAAGAAGATATTTCCCGTACTGGTTCTTGCGCATCGGCTCCGCCACCTGGCGCATCCTCTCCTCGCTGATCCAGCCGTGACGGTAAGCAATGCCCTCCAGACACGCTATCTTCAGCCCCTGGCGTTTCTCGATTACTTCCACGAAAATTGATGCCTCAGCAAGGGAATCATGGGTCCCGGTATCCAGCCATGCAAACCCTCTCTGCATCGTCTTCACTTTCAGATCACCCCTTCTCAAGAATTCCTGGTTCACTGAGGTGATTTCCAGTTCGCCCCTTGCAGACGGCTTGATGCTCCTGGCTATGTCAACCACACTGTTCGGATAGAAATAAAGACCGACAACTGCATAGTTGCTCTTCGGACAGGCAGGCTTCTCCTCAATGCTCAGGCAGTTGCCCTCGCTGTCAAACTCTGCCACGCCATATCTTTCCGGATCATCCACCCAATAACCGAAGACAGTCGCTTTTGAATCCCTTTCAACTGTCGTGACTGCATCCTTCAATAAAGATGTCAGACCGGCTCCATGGAAGATATTATCCCCAAGCACAAGACACACACTATCGCTCCCGATGAAATCGGCTCCTATGATAAATGCCTGTGCAAGCCCGTCAGGACTGGGCTGTTCCGCATAGCTGATGCTGATTCCGTAGTCAGAACCGTCCCCCAGCAGCCGCCTGAAAGACGGAAGGTCCTGGGGCGTCGAAATGATGAGGATATCACGGATGCCAGCAAGCATCAAAACGGATATCGGATAATAAACCATCGGCTTGTCATATACAGGAAGAAGCTGCTTACTGACCCCCTTTGTAATCGGATACAGTCGCGTTCCCGATCCACCTGCAAGTACAATTCCTTTCATAATTTGCCGGTTTTTCAATTTTACAGACAAAAATACAAGGAATTCACAGATTTTCCATACAATTTGTAAAGAAAGTAGGTATTATCAACTCAAGGGCATGTAACGCAAAGATCATGGCGGAGCAGATGTTTCCCAGCCGCCCCGGCGTGGGATCGATAAAAAACAAAGGGTCCCGGACCGTGATGTCGGTCCGGGACCCTGTTCTAAAAGCGGCGGCAACCTACTCTCCCACCTGGTGGGGCAGTACCATCGGCGCATACGGGCTTGACTTC
>CALVCB010000069.1 GCA_944325965.1 uncultured Bacteroidales bacterium | reverse complement strand
CGCGACCCTTCAGTCAAGTATGGCCTCAACCTCTGGTGCGTTGCCGACAACCTCCGCAAAGGTGCCGCCACCAACGCCGTCCAGATCGCTGAGCTGCTCATTCGCAAGGGTTTCCTTCCGGCAGAGTAGGGCATACATCACGGCTCCGGGATACTTCCGGCAAGCCGCAGATACAGTCAGTCCGGCCCGCCTTTAAAAGGCAGACCGGACTGACTTGTATAACACAATGTGACTTTAATGTCTGATTATATTGTCTAATTCACAGATTTCTCGACTTCGGCTTCCAGCCTCCGCTCGAAATGACAATATGGGTTTTTACCTGTCCCCTATATAGAGGTCTCGAACTCCTTGAGGAAGCGCAGGTCGTTCTCGAAATAGTTGCGCAGGTCCTTGACCTGCCATTTCAGCATTGCGATGCGCTCTACTCCCATCCCGAATGCGAATCCGCTGTATTTCTTGCTGTCGATTCCGGACGCCTCCAGGACATTCGGGTCCACCATCCCGCATCCGAGGATTTCCAGCCAGCCGGTGCCCTTGCAGATGTTGCACCCCTTGCCGTGGCAGATGTTGCAGCTCACATCCACTTCTGCTGACGGCTCCGTGAACGGGAAATATGAAGGCCGCATCCTTATCTGTGCCTCAGAGCCGAACATCTCCCTGGCAAAGAGCAGGATCGCCTGTTTCAGGTCCGCGAATGTCACGTGCTCGTCAATATACAGCCCCTCCACCTGGTGGAATATGCAGTGTGCCCTTGCGGAGATGGCCTCGTTCCTGAATACGCGCCCCGGGCAGATAATCCTTATCGGGAGTTTCATTGTCTCCATGGCCCTCACCTGCACGCTGGATGTATGGGTGCGGAGAAGTATCGGATTCTTGTGTCCCGTGGATACGAAGAAAGTGTCCTGCATGTCCCTTGCCGGGTGCTCCGGAGGGAAGTTCAGGGCCTCGAATACATGCCAGTCATCCTCGATTTCAGGACCTTCGGCAACGTCATATCCGAATTTGCGGAAGATCTCTATGATTTCCTCCCTTACGATGGATACAGGGTGGCGCGACCCCAGCTGGAAAGTCTCTCCAGGCATGGTCAGGTCGAACGACGCCCCGGAAGCTGCGCTGCTTTCCTCAAGGGCTTCCTTCAGGGCCGCGATCTTCTCCGTGGCAGCATTCTTCAGCTGGTTCAGCTTCTGCCCGAACTCGCGTTTCATCTCAGGCGGTACTGTCCTGAACTCATCGAAAAGGGCCGTTACCGAACCTTTCTTGCCCAGCAGTCGCACCCTCGCGTTTTCTATATCCTGCTGTGTCTTGCATGACAGAGCCTCGATCTCGGCCAGCAGGGCTTCTATCTTTTCTTTCATGATATTTCTGTTTAATAATATTATCTTAAAAATCAATATTTTATCTGTTATGACCGGAATCCGTCATCCCGGGAGCCCTTTTGTCATCAAGACTGGGGTCTCTCTATTATCCTGAAAGAAGTCGAGGGATCTGCTTATTCTTCTACAGATGCCGGAAACCTCGCTGACGCTCCGGTGCGGCCCTGAAGGGCCCTGTTAAATCCTGCCTATTACATCTTTTCCAGTTTCTCCCTCAGCTTCTGCTCGGCCTCTATTGCCTTTTGCTTCCTTTTCTCCCTGGCCTTCTGCTGCTTGGCAGCTCCATTCTTCAGGTATGCGTTCCACTGTTCCTCAGTGAATATTGTCCTGTAGGTGCTGTCTATCCTCTCCATCCACTTGTCCTGGACGTTTATATAAAGCGACATGTTCGATACCTTGGAGGCCTGGAGGCCCATCAGTTCCTCGTTCATTGCAGGGAAGTCATGCTTGAGGGTGGAGTCCACATAGAAGACCTGCCAGTCCTCAAGGTCCAGGAGCCCCTGGAGCCTGTCGGCCTCGGTCTCGGCGATCTCCATCATGTCAGGCTTTTCCTGCTCCTCCTGCGCAACCGCTGCAGTCTGGCCAGATATGACGGCCAATGCGGAAAAAGCCAGTGTCTTCAATAAAATGTTCATTTCCTTTGCAGTCATGATTTGTATGGCATATTGGCATAAACATGCAAATTTAAGATAAAATATTATACCTTTGTAAAATATGACCGATAAAAATCATTATTCATACATACTTATGAGAACCAGACTTGCGATTTCCGCTGCGCTGATTTCCGCAGCCGTGCTCCTGCCTGGCCATTCCGCCGAGGCTTGTACAAATATCCTTGTTACGAAAGGCGCCAGCGCCGACGGTTCCTGCATGGTTTCCTATGCAGCCGATTCGCACCAGCTTTTCGGAGAACTCTATTATAAACCGGCGGCCGACTGGGAAAAGGGTGCCATGCTGAACGTTTACGAATGGGATACCCACAAATATCTCGGGCAGATACCTCAGGTTCGCCATACATACCAGACGGTCGGGAACATGAACGAGCACCAGCTCATAATAGGGGAGACCACATACGGGGGCAGGTCCGAGCTCTGGGACTCCACAGGTGTAATGGACTACGGTTCCCTGATATACATCGCCCTGCAGAGGGCCAGGACGGCGCGTGAGGCCATAGAAGTGATTGTGGATCTGGCCAATACGTACGGATATTATTCTTCAGGAGAGTCGTTCTCCATTGCGGACAAGGACGAGGTCTGGGTCATGGACCTTATCGGGAAAGGGATGAAGATGGAGGACGGCAGGAATGTACGCAAGGGTATTGTCTGGGTTGCCCGCAGGGTTCCGGACGGGTATATCTGCGCACATGCCAACCAGTCCAGAATCAGTACCTTCCCGCTCGATGACCCGGAGAACTGCATGTATTCCGAGGATGTCATATCTTTCGCCCGCGAGATGGGCTACTATGACGGCCCTGACGAGGAATTCAGTTTCTGCGATGCCTACAACCCGCTGAATTTCGGTGGTATGCGCGCCTGTGAGGCCAGGGCGTGGTCTGCGTTCAACATCCTTTGCGACGGCAAGTTCACTTTTATTGACGAGAACGGGCAGGAGGTCACCAGGGGCGCATACGACTATATAGACTATGCAATGGGGTATGACGCCTCCAAAAGGTTCCCTCTGTTCGTGAAGCCTGCGAGGAAGATTACGATGAAGAATGTCGCCGATGCGATGCGCGACCATTATGAGGGTACACCGATGGACATGACTGCCGATATAGGTGCCGGAGGCAATGCCCTTCCGTACAGGTGGCGTCCTATGGAGTTTGAATATGAAGGTAAGACTTATGTCAATGAGAGGGCCATCGCGACCCAGCAGACCGGCTTCTGGTTCGTGGGACAGTCCCGCGGCTGGCTCCCTGACATGATAGGCGGGCTCCTGTGGTTCGGCACCGATGATGCCGCCACTTCATATCTTACTCCGGTATATACCAGCACAAAGGCTGTTCCGGAGTCTTTCCGTGAGGGTAACGGCAGCATGCTGGAGTATTCTCCTACCTCCGCCTTCTGGATCTGCAACCGCGTGGCCAACGCCTGCTACCGTATGTACAATGTCATGGCCCCGACTGTGCGTGCCGCCATTGATGAGTTCGAAATTGCACAGATGGCCGCTGTCCCGGAGGTTGACGCTCTTGCAAAGACCATGTACGACAAGGCTCTGTCCGGAGTAAAGGGCAAGTCTGCAAAAAAGGCTGCAGAGCTGGCGGATTTTTCCGAAGTCTACAAGTATCTGACAGATTATTCTCTCAATACTGCCCAGAATGTTTTCAATGAATGGGTCAACCTCGAGGTCTTCCTCCTTTTGAAATACATGGACGGGAACATAAAGGGGCAGAACCCTGACGGCTCCTTTGTCAACAATGGCTATTCGGAGCGCATCCCGGGTGCCATCTCCAACGAGGAATATACCGAAAAATGGAAAGAGGCCGTTGTCCGCGACCACGGCGATGTGCTGGAGGTCAGATAACGGACCTTCCGGCTTCCAATTCTCTGGCCTTTACGGCCTCGAAGCCGTCCTTTCTGTCATCCCGGGCAAGCGAAGCGCGCGAGGGATCTAAGGCATAAGAACCCCTGCATTCAAGGCCTTGAGGGCTTTTGAATGCAGGGGTTTCTGTTTTACGAATCTTTATGAAATTCGTCTTTTATCGTGCTGTCATTTCCCCATTTCTTCCTTTATCGCGGCCTGGGCGGCGGCGAGGCGGGCGATAGGGACGCGGAACGGTGAGCAGGAGACGTAGTTGAGTCCGATCTTGTAGCAGAACTCTACTGATGCAGGGTCTCCGCCGTGCTCGCCGCAGATACCGACCTTCAGGTCAGGACGGGTGCTGCGGCCTCCGGTCACGCCGATTTCGATAAGCTTGCCCACGGCCTTCTTGTCGATGGTCTGGAACGGGTCCGCATCGAGGATCTTGTTGCCGAGGTAGTCGCCCATGAAGGTTCCGACGTCATCGCGTGAGAAGCCGAATGTCATCTGGGTGAGGTCGTTGGTGCCGAACGAGAAGAACTCTGCCGTGCGGGCCATCCTGTCCGCTATGAGTGCGGCGCGAGGGATCTCGATCATCGTACCGTATTTGTATTCGATAGGCCTTCTGATAGTAGCCCCCTCGACTTCTGCCTTTACCCTGTCGCAGATAGCCTTCTGGAAATTCAGCTCCCTGTCGGAAATTGTCACAGGGATCATGATCTCAGGCATAGGGTGCAGGCCCTCCTCGATAAGTTCGGCGGCGGCAGTGAATATCGCCCTGAACTGGGTCTCCGAGATCATCGGGTATGTGATGTGCAGACGCACGCCCCTGTGTCCCATCATAGGGTTCACCTCGTGTAGGGATTCGCCCCTCTTTTCGATGTCTACCTCGGAAATGCCGAGCTCCTTCGCAAGCTCCTCACGCTTTTCTGTAGTCTGCGGAACAAACTCATGCAGAGGCGGGTCGAGGAGACGGAATGTCACAGGCTTGCCGTCCATCACCCTCATGGTGCTCTTTACTGACGCCTTGATGAAAGGCTCCAGTTCGGCAAGTGCGCTGCGCCTCTCGTCGTCTGTTCTGGAGAGGATCATCTTGCGGAGCTTTGCGAGCGGTGTCTCGGAGTTCCTGCCGTAAAACATGTGCTCGATACGGAACAGCCCGATGCCTTCCGCGCCGAAGCTCAATGCCCTTTCCGCATCTTCAGGGGTGTCGGCATTGGTCCTGACCCCGAGCTTGCGGAACTTGTCGACCATCTTCATGAACTGGATGAAGCGGGGGTTCTCGGTGGCGTCCATTGTGTCGATGGCGCATCCGTAGACAAGTCCCTTGGACCCGTTGAGGCTCAGAACATCACCTTCGTGGAATTCTGTGTTCTTGAATTTCAGTGTCTTGTTCTCCAGGTCGATGGTCATGGTGTCGCATCCTACGATGCAGCATTTGCCCCATCCGCGGGCTACAAGTGCGGCATGCGAGGTCATTCCGCCTCTGGCGGTGAGGATTCCTGCTGCAGCCCTCATTCCCTCCACGTCCTCAGGGGATGTCTCCTCCCTCACGAGGATAGCCTTCTCGCCTCTGGCATTGAGTTCCATGGCGTCCTCGGAAGTGAACACGAGCTTTCCGACCGCCCCGCCCGGGCTTGCCGGAAGTCCGGTGGCTACAGGTTTGGCCTTCTTCTCGGACGCAGGGTCGAGGATAGGGTGGAGGATTTCATCGAGCTGTGCCGGGGATATGCGCATTACGGCTGTCTTCTCGTCGATCATGCCTTCACTGATCATATCCATGGCCATGTTCAGCGCAGCCACTCCGGTCCTCTTGCCGATGCGGCACTGGAGCATCCACAGCTTGCCGTCCTGTATGGTGAATTCGATGTCCTGCATGTCCTTGAAATGGTCCTCGAGATGCAGGCGGATGGCATCCAGCTCCTTATATACTTCAGGCATAGCCTTCTCGAGGGACTCGAGATGTGCGTTGTGCGGGTTCTTGGTGGCTTCGTTCAGAGGGTTAGGTGTGCGGATTCCTGCCACGACATCCTCGCCCTGGGCGTTGATGAGCCACTCGCCGTAGAATTTGTTGTCACCGTTGGCCGGGTTGCGTGAGAATGCGACTCCGGTGGCGGAGGTGTTGCCCATGTTGCCGAATACCATCGACTGTACGTTCACAGCCGTGCCCCAGTCGTCAGGTATTCCCTCTATCTTCCTGTATGCGATGGCCCTCTTGCCGTTCCATGACTTGAACACGCCTCCTATGCTGCCCCACAGCTGGGCCTCGGCAGAATCCGGGAAATCTACCCCGAGGACTTCCTTGACCTTCACCTTGAACATATCGCAGAGCTCCTTGAGCTCATCGGCGGTGATGTCGGTGTCGGATGCGTAGCCTTTCTCCTTCTTCAGGTTCTCCATCATCCTGTCGAGCTGCTGGCGGATGCCCTGCCCGTCGGCAGGTTCTATACCCTCGGCCTTCTCCATCACGACATCGGAGTACATCATGATGAGACGGCGGTATGCGTCATAGACGAAACGCGGGTTGCCTGTCTTCTTTATCATTCCCGGGATGGTGTCGGAGCACAGTCCGATGTTCAGGATGGTGTCCATCATTCCCGGCATTGAGCTGCGTGCGCCTGAACGGCAGCTCACCAGGAGAGGGTCGTTCATGTCACCGAATTTCTTGCCCATTATGGCCTCTGTGGCCTTGAGAGCTTCCGCGACCTCCTCTTTCAGTGCGTCGGTGTAGCCTCCGCAAAGTTCATAATATTCGGCGCAGCACTCTGTCGTTATTGTGAATCCTGCAGGGACAGGGATGCCCAGGAGGCACATTTCTGCCAGGTTGGCCCCTTTCCCTCCTAACAGGTTCCTCATTGATCCGTCGCCCTCAGCACTCTTTCCGCCGAAGCGATAGACTCGTTTTTTCTTGGTGTCCATGATATATGCTTGTTATAATTGTTGTGAAAATTCAGGTTGTGAAGAATCGAGGCGAATTTACTAAAAAATTCCTATGATTCCAGAAATAATCATAACAATCTGCTTGCGATTTCGGACAATTCACTTCTTTCCCCTTTCCTGAGGTTTATGTGCTCGAAAAGCGGCTGTCCGGACATTTTCTCTCCCAGGTGGGTGAGGCCGTTGGAATACATGTCCAGGTATGGCTGGTCGATCTGGAAGATGTCACCGGTGAATACCATCTTTGTGCCCTCCCCGGCGCGGGTGATTATTGTCTTTATCTCATGAGGGGTGAGGTTCTGGGCCTCGTCTATGATGAAATACACCTTCCCGAGGCTGCGGCCCCTGATATAGGCCAGCGGTGAGATCAGCAGCTTTTCCTCATTGAGCATGGCGTCAATCCTGTCCGCCTGCCTGCTGCCTTGTTTGAAACAGCTGCGGATGACGTTCAGGTTGTCCATAAGCGGCTGTATGAACGGTCCCATCTTGCTTTTCTGGTCTCCCGGGAGGAAGCCGATTTCCTGGTTGCCGAGCGTAACTGTCGGGCGTGAGAGGATGATCTGGTCATAGTCCTTCTCCTGTTCGAGGGCGGCTGCGAGGGCAAGCAGCGTCTTGCCAGTCCCGGCTCCGCCTGTGAGGGACACGAGCCTGATGTCCTTGTTCAGACAGGCGTCGAGGGCGAACTTCTGTTCGTCATTGCGCGGTGAGATACCGTAGGCGTGCTTCTCTTTGACGAGTACGATGCGCCGCCTTGCCGCGTCATACCGTGCGCATGTGCAATAGGAACTGTCTCCCTTTTCCCATCTGAACTGGTACAGCTGGTTTGCTTTGGGCTCCTCTTTCGAAACGTCCTTCCAGTCCAGCCCGTCCTGCCCGTAGGCAAGGCTCTGGATTTTAGCCTGCGGGAGGTCCTGGATGATGTTCACCTCGTTCCTGGTGTATTCCACCCTCGATTCCTCTATCCTGTCGGTCAGGTAGTCCTGGGCCTCCATTCCGACGGCCTTGGCCTTCATCCTCAGGTTGATGTCCTTTGTGACCAGGGCAACGAACCGCCCAGGGTGCTCCTTCTTGACCCATATAGCCGTAGCGAGGATGCGGTGGTCCTGCGTGTCGTCCAGGAAGCAGTTCTTGAGCTCGTCCGGGAACGGGTGGTACAGTTCCACTTTCACATTGCCCAGATGCGGCCCGATCGGCACTCCGTCTTTCCCGAACAGGCTCCTGTCCGAGAGCCTGTCTATCTCCCGCATGAACCCGCGGGCGTTGAAGCTCAGGGCGTCGCTGCCTTTCTTGAATTTGTCGAGTTCCTCGAGCACGGCGACCGGGATGACGATGTCGTTGTCCTGGAAGTGCCTGATGGCCTTGTAGTCATGCAGTATGATGTTTGTATCCAGCACGAATATCTTCGGCTGTTTCCCTTTGCCCCCCTTGTCGGGGATGTTTGCGTACCGTGTCATGGTTATGTGGTTTTTGAAGTGTCAGTCTTCGCCTTCGGAAGTGGAAGGGTTGTTGAGCAGGGCCTCCAGGATGGAGAATACGTCCGGCCTGC
>CALVCB010000068.1 GCA_944325965.1 uncultured Bacteroidales bacterium | reverse complement strand
GTCGATTAAGCTAAGCTACTTGGTAGATTAGGCAGCGAGTGCATAATTGTTGTTGCCAACTAAATTTTCGGAGGCTGGGATTAACGGGCAAACCTCCCACGCCCGACGTGCTTACCGTCCGATGTCATGTGCTGTCAAAACCAGAACAGCCCCTTTTCAAGACGTTTGCGGCAGCATACTACTGCTGTCGTACTATATTATACCTCTTTTCAGGAAAAATGTTTCATCTGGCGGGAAATAATCCTCTGTGCGGGAAATGATTCGGCGGACGGCCCATGAACTGAATATATAATTGGAATTATGATTAATTTTTGTAATTTTACAAAAACTTAAAACTAAACGACATGGCTCTTATAACATGCAAGGAATGCGGTCAGCCTATTTCTGACTCCGCATCTGTTTGTCCACATTGCGGGGCTTCTGTAGTAAAAGATGTCTATTGCCCGGACTGCGGAACCAGGATGCCTGAAAATGTGAAGTTCTGCCCGAAATGCGGCAGGGCTTTCCCGTCCTCCGGCCGTGACAGGAAAGACAAGCTCGCCGCCGGCTTGCTGGCGATATTCCTCGGATACCTCGGCATACACTATTTTTACCTGGGCAAGACGACCGGAGGTATCATCACGATCGTTCTTTCTCTCTGCACATGCGGGGTATGGTCGCTGATAACCCTTATCCAGGGTATACTCATGCTTACGATGACCGAGGACGCTTTCAACGAGAAGTATGTTGACAATGACAGGAAATTCCCTCTTTTCTGAAAAAACGGCACGTTATGTATTGCAGAAATTGCGGTAAGGAGCTTCCCGACGACGCCAGGTTCTGTACCGGTTGCGGATGCAGTCTGGATGCGGTCCCTGACCGGCCCTGGTCTGCAAGGTATGATTCCGGGAGGGGTGCAGGCAGGCCTCCGTCCTATCTGGCCTTGGCCATTGTCGTGACCATACTATGCTGCGTGCCTTTCGGGATAGTGGGTATAGTGTATTCCTCAAAGGTTGAATCATGCCTTGGAACAGGGGACCTGGACGGGGCCTGGGAATACTCCAGGAAGGCCAGGAACTGGTCTGTAGCCGGGCTTGTGCTCAGTGTGCTATTCTGGATTGTCTATGTGGTCCTTATCATTATAGGCTTCGCCTGCACTCCGTGGTGGGGAGGCGAAGCATTCTATGCCAGATGCATGTTCTGAGAAAAAGCCGCCGTAGGATGGTTGTCATCATTGTTGCCGCCCTGTCCGTGGCCGGGGCGGCAATATTGGTATATGGCCGGCTTGATCCTTCTTCCTCAGCATATTTCCCGAAATGCCCGTTCTATTTTCTTACAGGCCTGAAGTGTCCCGGGTGCGGTTCCCAGCGGGCCATGCATGAGCTTTTGCATTTTGATGTCATCGAGGCTGTGCAGTACAATGCAGTGCTGGTCGCGGCCATCCCTTTTCTGACTCTGCTTGTGCTTTCCATGGCAATGAGGGGCCGTTTCCCCAGATTCCACTCCATGCTTAACAGTGCTCCTGTGATATGGGCTGTGCTCGGCATTGTAGTCCTGTGGTGGATAATCCGGAACGTGGCTGGTATATAGGATAATGCTCCTTTCCTGGAACCTTAAATGGTAGCATAAAAAAAACAGCTGCAGAAATGCAGCTGTTTTTTTCTCTGGTGGGAGCAGAGGGAGTCGAACCCCCGACCCTCTGCTTGTAAGGCAGACGCTCTGAACCAACTGAGCTATGCTCCCTTTTTTCGTTTCTTTTTGGAGATAACTGCGTCAGGCGGCGTATCGTCGGTCAGTCATTTACCGGAGTAAACTCCCTTCCTCCTCACTTGCCTTCCTTGTTCTATCCAAAAATAAACTTCAAAGAACTTGTAGCGGGTCGCAGGATTGAACTGCGGACCTCATGATTATGAATCATGCGCTCTAACCAGCTGAGCTAACCCGCCATCATTGGCTTTTAGTCCTTGTCGACTTACCGTCCGATGTGACGGTGCTGTCTGGATTTTGTTGAGATAGAAGGACTCGAACCCTCACTGACAGAGCCAGAATCTGTAGTGCTACCATTACACCATATCTCAATTTTTATCCCCGTGCCTCTATGGCTTTTTGTTTTTGGGACTGCAAAGGTATAAAGTTTTTTTTGAATTGCAATACATTTTAAAGATTTTTTGATTTGTTATATTGAATGTCCGTTAATATCCCCCCATAAATTGCCTTGAAATGTCTGGAGAGACTTTCTTCTGCTATTCCGGCCGGGTGGAATGGTGTGGATGGCTTTTATTAGTAATATCAAGTTATTCAACTGATTGTGGAATATCGCCTTGCTCCGGAGTCTCGGATTCCAGTGGTTCCAGAATGCCTGGATTCCGGAGCATCTTTTACTGATTCGGCATATTCTTTAATACCGTTCCGTCAGATATGCCGGAATGCGTATTCTTGCGGACAATCAGTCTTTTATGAGAAGTACAGAGGTGTAGGCTTCGCATCCTTCCCCACGCCCGACGAATCCGAGCCGTTCGGTGGTGGTGGCCTTGACCGATACCTGGCTGGCGTCTGTCCCCATGATTTCTGCCAGGGTGTTGCGCATCCGTAAGATGTATGGGGCGAGTTTCGGGCGCTGCATGGCTATGGTGATATCAGCGTTGCCTACCCGGTAGCCTGCGGATGCCACCATGCCCATTGTCCTGCAAAGCAGTATTTTGCTGTCTATCCCGCGGAACTCTTCTGACGTATCCGGGAAGTGCTTTCCTATGTCTCCGAGGGCGAGTGCTCCCAGGAGCGCATCGCAGAGGGAATGTATCGCCACGTCTCCGTCGGAATGTGCCACGCATCCGGTCGGGCTTTCTATCCGCACCCCGCAAAGGAAAAGCGGCAGGCCGTCCGCAAGTGCATGGACATCATATCCGTTGCCGATCCTTATATCTTTCATGCCTGAAAATTTTGCATCTGCAAATATAGAGAAATATGATAAAAAACCGTACATTTGTATTTTGCCATTAAACGGATTATTATGGGATTTAATTTCAGCTTTTTCGGAACGCCGGAGCACAGGGTGTTCAATTACAGGCCCCGGTATTATGACCCAGAGAAGGAGGCTTTGAAAGAGAAGTTCGGCAAGGTGGACGGGCGGCTCGAGAAGGAGAAGTACGTTCCCGGGACATATATCAAGGGGAGTTTCCGCGATGGTAATTACCAGAAGATGCGCGGGGCCAGCAAGGCACAGAAGATCATAGGCGCCGTCGGCCTGCTTATTTTTTTCATTGTACTTGTATATATAGCGAAATTTTACTCGTTGCTCTGGTAGCTGGTGAGGGGTGAGCGAGAGGAGAAGACGGATGGATATTAGGATATTACCAGGCAATATCGCCAATATGATTGCTGCAGGGGAGGTCGTACAGAGGCCTGCTTCTGTGGTGAAGGAACTTATGGAGAATGCCATCGATGCCGGTGCCGGCCACGTGTCTGTCCTGGTCAGGGACGCGGGGAAGACCCTTGTCCAGGTGATTGACGACGGGTGCGGCATGTCTCCGGACGATGCTGTTGTATGCTTTGAAAGGCACGCCACTTCCAAGATAGCATCAAAAGAGGACCTGCAGAGTATCATGACTTTCGGATTCCGGGGAGAGGCTCTTGCTTCAATCGCAGCGGTTTCCGAGGTCACCCTCAAGACACGCCGTGATGGTGACGAGCTCGGGTGCGAAGTCGTTTTCGCGGATTCCAGACATGTATCTACCAATGAGATATCGACTCCAAAGGGTGCGAATTTCGCGGTGCGCAACCTTTTCTATAACGTGCCGGCCCGCCGCAAGTTCCTCAAGTCCGACAATGTGGAGTTCAGGCATATCGTCTCGGAGTTCACGCATGTGGCCCTGACCCGTTACGACAAGGAGTTCGACCTGGTGCATAACGACAGGGAAATTTATGTCCTGAAATCGGCCAAGTCCCTTAAGTTCAGGATCCAGGATATGTTCGGGAAAGGGGTGGCGCAGAGTCTTGTGGATATAGCGGCAGAGACTTCCGTAGTGAAGGCCTGCGGCTATGTGGCACGTCCTGATTCCGCTACCAAGTCACAGAACCACCAGTATTTTTTCATCAACGGGCGCTATTTCCGCAGCCCGTATTTCCACAAGGCCGTGATGCGCGCCTACGAGAATCTTCTGCCGGACGGCTGCAGCCCTTCATATTTTATATATCTGGAGACAGATCCCGGGGCTGTCGATGTGAATATCAGCCCTACCAAGACGGAAGTGAAGTTCGAGGATGACAGCGTCATCTTCCAGGTGTTGTATGCATGTATCAAAGAGGCGTTAGGGAAGAATTCTTTCGGAGCCAGCATAGATTTCGATGTGGAAGGTTCTCCTGAAATACCGGTGTTCGGACGGCATTTCGATGACCTCTACCATCCTGAGGAGCCGCAGATAGGCGTGGATTCAGGATACAACCCTTTCGATAATGACGGCTTCCCTTCGGAGGAGCAGCATTTTACCAATGTGATAGGCGGTTTCCGGCAGGACGGTGAGGCCTTTCCTGTGGATTCTCTGAGGGAATACGCCACCGGCGGTGCGGGCCTGGCGCCTGCTTATGGCTCCGCCGGCTGTGTCGACAGGCGTGACGATTATGGAAAGCTGTTCGAAGACAAGACTTTGCCGTCCAAGAGTGTGCTTATCCTCCAGGGAAAGTATATATTGACCCAGGTCAGGTCAGGGCTTCTTGCCGTCAACATCCGGCGTGCCACGGAGCGGATATTGTTCGAGAAGTTCCTGCAGGCGTATTCTAACAGCGGACATGTCACCCAGACAGCCCTTTTCCCTGTGCCTGTACAGGTGGGTGTGGAGAATGTGCTTCTGATGCAGGAGCATGCGGAGATGCTGTCTTCACTGGGTTTCGACATTGCATGTCACGGGAATGATACTGTGGTGGTGAACGGCGTCCCCGAGGGCTATTCAGCTGAACCAGGGAAGATGCAGGCCATGGTGACGGACCTCATATCGGTACTGTCCGATGACAGGAGCCTGCTGCCTGAGACAATGGCTTCGTCCATAGCCGGGAAGTTCGCGAAGATCGGTGCCTCGGGACGTGACTCTCTTACCTCTCCCGTTGAGGCCCAGAGGCTGATAGACTCGCTGTTCGCGTGCTCGAACGCCGAATATACCAGCACCGGACACAGAATCATGACCATCATTCCCATCGAGGAAATAGACAAGAAATTCTGATTGTAATTAATTGAAAGAAAAATGAGTTATTACAGCTATGACAGAGGAGGCTTCTTTTCTTCCATACCTCCTGTCACAAAGAATATTATAATTATCAACATCCTCGTATGGATCATGGCCGAGTTGAGGCCGGACTTCATGTACGAGACATTTTCGCTTTTCTATCCAACGTCTCAGTTTTTCAGGCCGTGGCAGATCATCACCCACATGTTCATGCACGGGGGATTCTGGCATATTTTCTTCAACATGTACACACTTTTCATATTCGGGTGTGTGCTGGAGAGGATGTGGGGGCCGAAAAAGTTCCTGCTTTTCTATTTCGTGACCGGGCTGGGGGCGGCTCTGCTCCATACAGGCGTACAGGCCATCGAGATGCAGGTATACATGTCCCGGGCAGCTGAAGGGTCCGCATCCGCCATACAGGCCATACATTCCCTGAAAATGACCCCGACCGTAGGGGCTTCAGGGGCCATATACGGTGTCCTTATAGGGTATGCAATGCTGTTTCCTGATTCCGTGCTGACTTTGATTTTCCCTCCTGTGTCGTTGAAGGCCAAGTGGTTTGTCATCATCTTCGCGGTGATAGAACTTGTCACCGGCATATTCGGGATGGGCGGAGGAGTAGCGCATTTCGCACATCTGGGCGGCATGCTCTTCGGATGGCTGCTCATAATGTACTGGAAAAGGAAGCATACACTTTATAACTACAGGTAATGTCAAGAAGCAGATTCGCCGGTATCACTTCCCGTGTCCTGATGCTCATGGCAGCAGGCGTGCAGGTAATGACCTACATGTCGGTACTGGTGAATCCCTCGAGGCTCTGGATAATGACTGTTTTCGGCCTGCTGTTCATTCCGGTGTCCTTCCTTAACGCCTTCCTGCTGGTGTGGGCCGTGAAACGCCGCTCAAGGGCTTTTCTGATTCCTCTCCTGGCCCTTCTTCCCTCTGTGTTTTTCATAGGAAAGTATGTCCAGTTCTCCGGGCAAGGCAGTGCGCAGGTGCATGCCGGTGACGACGGCTGCAGGCCTGTCCGTCTCATTTCGTACAATGTGGGGCGCTTTTCATCCTCCACCCGTATCCGTTCATGGCAGGATTGTGCCGATTCCGTGGCGGTATTCCTGAGGAGCTGTGATGCAGACGTGATCTGCCTCCAGGAAGTGCACTCGCAGAGCGTGGCGTCGCTAAGATCTTTCCTTTCCAGGAAATTCAGGGGCTACAAGGCTGAATATTACGTGAATGTAGGACGTGATGGCTGTTTCGGCAATGTCACGTTGAGCCGTTTGAGAGCCAGTGACAAAGGCGTAGTTTCCTTTGAGGGCAGCTCCAATATGGCCCTGTATACGGATTATGACATAAATGGCGGACGGGTGAGGGTGTACAATTGCCATCTTGAAAGCTACGCCCTTTCTCTGCCGAAGGTGGTCAAGTCCATAGGCAGGAGGGACAGGGAATTTATCCGCAGGACTGAGCAGAAGGTAAAGACCTCGATTTCCCGCAGGCCGCAGCAGGTGGACAAGATATTGAAGGACATAGCCTCTTCTCCGGTGGAGACGTTCGTGTGCGGAGATTTCAACGACAACCCGATGTCGTATACCTATTTCAGGCTTTCCAGGGGGCGTTCGGACAGTTTTGTCGAGGCCGGCTCAGGTTTCGGCGCCACATACTCGTTCCTTTGGCCGATGCTCAGGATAGACTATGTGCTTTTCCCGGAACGGTTCCGGGCCGTGTCCCACGAGACAATGAAAGTCATGTATTCAGACCATTATCCGGTAGTTGCCGATATCATAATATGACAGCATAAGTTATGTTCAGGTTCAGGAATTTGTTTATAGTAGTTTACGTCGCTGTGTCGGTGACGGCGGTTTCTTGCGGCAGGGGCGGCGCTGCCGGCACGGATACGGACGCGGCCATGCCGGAGAGCCAGGAGGCGGTGCCTTCACAGGAACAGGGCTTCGATCCGGACTTGTATGACCTGAAGGAAGGCAAGGTACGCCGCGGGGAGTTCTTCGCCGACCTCCTGATGAAACTGGGTATGGGGACGCAGGATGCGTATAATCTGTCGGCATCGTGCGATACTGCATTCGATGTCAGGACCCTGAAGGTGGGCAACAGTTATCAGGCATATTATGCCGCTGACACACTGGAATATCTCGTGTACGAGAAAGACCGTCTGAACAGCGTCATATTCAGGTGCAGGGAACCGTATTCCGTCTGCAATACGCAGAAGCCGGTGAGTGTTGAGAAGAAGTACGCCGACGTCACTATCGAGCATTCCCTGTGGGAGGACATGATGGAGGAGGGCGTGTCGCCTCTGCTTATCCTCAGCCTGTCGGACATCTATGCCTGGACGGTGGATTTCTTCGGTCTGCAGAAGGGCGACCGCTTCAGGGTGTTCTATGACCAGAAAGTCTGCCAGGGGGACGTGATAGCCGTAGATACAGTCAGATATGCGGTGTTCTCCCATGCAGGGACGGACTACCCGATGGTGATGTTCAACCAGGGCGACGGGGGCAACATCTACTGGAACGAGAAAGGGGAGAGCATGCGGAAGGCTTTTCTGAAGGCCCCTCTGTCCTATTCGCGTATAAGTTCCGGGTTCTCGTATGCCCGCAGGCATCCTATCACGAGGCGCGTCCAGCCACATACCGGAGTGGACTATGCCGCCCCGAAAGGGACGCCGGTGATGTCCATCGGAGACGGTGTGGTCACCAGCATGAAATATGAGGGTGCCGGAGGCAATGTAGTGAGGATCAAGCACAATTCCGTCTACCGGACCGCCTACCTCCACCTTTCCGGTTTCGCTTCCGGGCTCAAGCCTGGCAAAAGGGTGCGCCAGGGGGATGTAATCGGCTATGTAGGCTCGACGGGGAGGAGCACCGGTCCGCATCTTGACTTCCGGGTGTGGAAGAATGATTCTCCTATCAACCCTCTGACAATGGATTCGCCTCCTGCAGAGCCTGTGAAACCGGAGCTTATGGCAGAGTTCGAAAAGGCTGCCGCCTCATGCCGCAGCATGGCTGACACTTTGAAGGCTGCGGAGCTTTCAGCGGAGATATTCGATTACCTGTAGGGCTGCTGCTGTCCGGTGTAGGGATTGCCTGATTTTCTTATAGTTTTACCAAAAAGGGGATACAATGTAAAAGAATTGTTCTTTTTATAGAAAAATTAATTAGGGACATTCATTAAATAGTATAAAATTAGCCAACTAATTCATGCACAAAGAGTTGCGAATTAGCTGGCTTTTTTGTA
>CALVCB010000067.1 GCA_944325965.1 uncultured Bacteroidales bacterium | reverse complement strand
AGACAGGCTGGGCATAACGCGGAAGGCGGTAGAAAAGCAGATTGCCCGGCTGAAGGCTGACGGCATCGTCAGACGGGAGGGTCCGGACAAAGGCGGCCATTGGGTGGTCGTAAAAAATCCTGATTGACAATTCTGTCATCCCGGGCGGAGCCGTAAGACAAATCGGGGATCTGTTTCTTGGCCAGGAATGATAAAGAAACAGATCCCGCGACTGCGCTCGGGATGACAGTCAGGCATCAGCAGTGACCGGACTGTCAGATATTATAATAAAAAGGTGCTGCAAGTAATCTATTTGAGATAGCTGGTATAGAAACCGGCAATCCTGTCGAACGGAATCTTGTCAAAGTTGTCGTAAAGATCCGTGTGGGAAGCACCCGGGACGATGAGCAGTTCCTTGTTGTCCCCCTTGAGTTTCTTGAAGGTGTCCTCGCTGAAATAGCGTGAGTGCGCCTTCTCTCCATGCACCAGAAGGACCGCACTGCGTATCTCTCCGGCATATGCCAGGATAGGCATGTTAAGGAAAGAGAGTGACGAAGTCCTGTTCCAGCCGCCGTTGGAGTTCAAGGAACGCTTGTGGTAGCCCCTCGGGGTCTTGTAGTAGGCATGGTAGTCCTTCACGAACTGCGGTGCATCACCAGGAAGAGGGTCAACCACACCGCCGGCAAGGGCGTACGTGCCGTTCCTGTAATCTTCCGTCCGCTGCGCATTCAGCTGTTTGCGCAGTTCATAGCGGGCATCCTCGTCCATAGAGTCGAAATACCCGTTGGCCGTCACACGGCTCATGTCATACATCGTGGCGGCCACCGTGGCCTTGATACGGGTGTCTATGGCCGCAGCATTGACAGCCATCCCTCCCCAGCCGCATATTCCCAATATGCCTATCCTGTCCGGGTCAACCCTGCCGAATGTAGACAGGAAGTCCACCGCCGCGCAGAAATCCTCGGTATTAATGTCCGGAGAAGCCACATAACGTGGCTGTCCGCCGCTCTCCCCCGTATATGAAGGGTCAAAGGCTATGGTAAGAAAGCCGCGCTCCGCAAGCGCCTGTGCATAAAGTCCCGATGCCTGCTCCTTCACAGCCCCGAACGGGCCGCTTACTGCGATTGCCGGCAGTTTTCCTTCCGCATTCTTCGGGATGTACATGTCTGCTGCGAGGGTGATTCCGTACCTGTTGGTGAAAGTCACCTTGGAGTGCTCCACCTTGTCACTCTGCGGGAAAACCTTGTCCCACTCCTGTGTAAGTTCCAATTTTTCCATATCTGTCCTGTTTTTCTGGTTTCCACCTTCCGCAACGGCCGCATCAGAAAGTATTGCGCCGAAGGCGAACAAGGTGAGGATCAATGTCTTTTTCATTCTTATACCGAAATTGTGGCAGGCCGCTGGAAATGGCCTCCGGATTACGGTACAAAGATATGGCAGGACATTGTCCCACGCTGTAGACGATTTACGGAAGAATTTACCATGATTCCGGAAAGAGAGGGCGCTCATGGTATACTCCGGCCAGCATTGGCAGGACGCCCCGGAAGGACAGGGACCGAGGGAAGACTTTTGCATTTACGGCATCTTATTGCTATTTTTGGCAAATTTCCGGCACGCCCCGGAACAAAGGAATGAACCAAAATAAACAAAGACATGAACATCACTAAACTGATCCCGGCAGCGGCCCTGGCATTCATGGCATCTGCCGTATTTTTCTGTACCGGCTCGGCAGCGCAGCCCGGATGCAACATCAAACCGGCAAAGACAGTCATCCTCTATCCTGAAGGACAGGACTCTGACAAGGGCCTGCCAGAGGCATGGGGCCCGGGGGAATCGAACGGTATAACCGGACAGGAGACCGTCGAGAATAACGGATGCATAAGCAATATCACTGAAGGAAGGTTCGACCTCTATTTCCCTGAAACCCCCAACGGGCAGATGGTAATAGTCTGCCCCGGCGGCGGATACGGCGTAGTTTCATCATACAATGAGGGAATCTATGTCGCAGACTGGATGACAAAGCGCGGAGTGACGGTCGCCGTGGTCAAATACAGACTTCCCAACGGACACTGGACAGTACCTCTGACCGATGTGCAGAACACGTTCAGATATTGCAGGGCACATGCAGCAGAATGGGGAGTGAAACAGATTGGCGTCATAGGGTTCTCGGCGGGAGGGCACCTCGCAGCCAGCGCCACAACCCTCTACACCGATGCAGTGACGAGACCTGACTTCTCCATACTCATATACCCGGTAATCTCAATCGACTGGAGCATCTCCCACGGGGGTACAAGGAGCGGTCTAATCGGGCCTGACAGCAAATGGCTTGGCCGCCAGGGAAAGGACTATGACAAGTGGAAAGAAGACAAGGAGATGCTGGAAAAGCTGGTGGAGAAATATTCGCTCCAGAACAACATCACATCAGACGCGCCGCCCGTATTCCTTGCGCACTGCACCGACGACACGGTGGTCCCGGTACAGAACAGCATACTGTTCTATATGGGCCTCAAGGAAAACAATGTGCCCGCGGAAATGCACATCTATCCTTCAGGCGGACACGGCTGGGGATTCTCCAGCAAGGAAATCACAGGGCATGACAGCCTGGGATATGCCCGCAGCGAATTCTTCTCATCGCTTGCAAGGTGGATGGACGCACGGCTTGCTGAATAATGCACGGATGACGGCCCGGCAGGTCCGCCTGCACACAGACCGGTACCGAAGCCGGTTGAAGCCTGCCGGAATGATGCAAAATTTGGTATTGTCCATGATTTTCTTTAAAATTGCAGGCTTTTGGCCAGCCTGAAGAGGCTGCACCGGCATGGAAACTTTTATTAAAACAATATGAAACGGATTTTTATTTTCTTCATGGCGATTTTCGCCGCCATGAACGTTTTCGGGCAGAACCAGCTGCCCAACGACCCTGCTGTAAGGAAGGGGACGCTCGAGAACGGGCTCACCTACTACATCAGGCACAACGACAAACCTGAAAACAGGGCCGAATTCTATCTGGCCACAGACGTTGGAGCCATCCAGGAGACCCCGGACCAGGACGGTCTGGCCCACTTCCTCGAGCACATGTGCTTCAACGGGACAAAGAATTTCCCGGGGAAAGGCATACTTGAATACCTCCAGAGCATAGGTGCCGAATTCGGACGCAACATCAACGCCTCCACAGGAGTAGAGCAGACAGTATATATGCTTAACAACATTCCTCTGGTACGTGAAGGGGTGATAGACACCTGCCTCCTCATTCTCCACGACTACTCTCATTTCGTGACATGCGACCCTGAGGAGATAGACAAGGAGAGGGGCGTGATCATAGAGGAGAGAAGGGCCCGCCGTACGGCCGACTGGAGGATGCACGAGAAATCCCTCCCTTATTATTACGGGGATTCGAAATATTCGACCTGCACCCTCATCGGAAGCCAGGAGAACCTGGAGACCTTCAAGCCGGAAAGCCTCACCAGCTTCTACCACACATGGTACCGCCCGGACATGCAGGCAGTGATAGTCGTAGGTGACATTGACGTGGATGCGGTGGAGGAGAAGATCAAGTCCACATTCGCAGACATACCTGCCGCGGAAAACCCTCAGCAAAAGGAGGCGTACAAAATCCCTGACAACACCGAGCCGGTGATAGGCATCATCACCGACCCTGAGGCCACGAGCACTTCAATCGAGATACTCTGGAAGAGCGAGCCTATGCCGGAGGAACTGAACAGCACAGACATGGGAATGATGATGGAGCTGATCAAGCAATATGTAAGCACCATCATGTCGGAGAGGTTCAACGACATCACCTCCAAGCCGGACGCCCCGTTCCTCAGTGCCTACATGGGAATCGGAGAACTCTGTGAGACAATGGAAGTTACGATGGGCCAGGTCGTTGCAAGGGACGGTGAAAGCATCGAGGCCTTCAAGGCATACATGACAGAAGCCGAAAAGATGAAAAGGTACGGGTTTACGGATGACGAGGTAAGCCGCGCCAAGGACAATATCCTGAGCTACTACGAGAAGAAGGCACAGGGCGCGTCATCCCGCAAGAACGCCGATTTCATCAATGACTATGTGAACAATTTCTTCGACAACTACCCTTACATGGACCCTCAGGCCGAGTACGAGACCGCAAAGCTCATCTGCTCGCAGATCAACACCGCAATCCTCAACCAGATTGCAGCGGCCATCATTACGGACGAGAACATGGTCATCGTCTACAAGGCTCCACAGAAAGAGGGGCTTGCACACCCTACAGAAGCTGACTTCACGGCAGCTCTCGCTGAAGTGAAGAACTCCGAGATAGCACAGAACGAGACAGTCGACACCAGCGAACCGCTCCTGGACGCATCACTCCTGAAAGGTTCACAGGTGAAGAAGGAGGCTCAGGTGACCATAGGAGGCAAGACAGCCACAGAGTGGACCCTCAAGAACGGCGTGAAGGTAGTCGTGCTGCCTACAGAATACAAGAAAGACCAGGTGATAATCAACCTGCAGAAGAACGGTGGCCGCACCCTCATAGCTACAGAGGACCTTGCATCATTCGATGACAATGTATTCGGGCTTTTCCTCCGTAACACCGGACTGTCCAAATTCCCGGGCACCACACTTTCGAAGATGCTTGCAGGAAAGAATGTCTCCGTATCACCGTATATCAGCGGAATCAGACACGGTATCTCGGCTTCAAGCACGCCTAAAGACCTCGAGACGGCGCTCCAGCTCATGTACCTGACAGTAGTTGAGCCACGTTTTGACCAGGAGGAGTTCCAGACAGGAATCGAGCAGCTCAAGACCCTTCTGCCCAACATCCTGAACACCCCTGACTTCAAACTCCAACAGGAGATGGTGAAGACCCTCTACGGCGGCAACCCGAGACAGTCCGTCATCAGCATGGAGACCATCGAAAAGGCGAACCTCGCAACCATAGAGAGAGTCTACAGGGAGCAGCTGTTCAAGGATATGGCCGGCGCCACCGTATATATCGTGGGCAATGTAGACCTCGCCACACTGAAGCCGCTCGTAGAAAAGTACATCGGCTCCATGCCTAAGGGCAAGAAGGCCACACAGTGGCAGGAGACCGGCGAGCACATAGTGAAAGGCAATGTGGAGAACCACTTCAACACGGCAATGGAGACGCCTAAATCGACCGTCCTCCAGGTATATACCTCATATATCCCTTATACGGTGAAGGAGGAAGTCATGCTTGACGCGGCAAAATATGTCCTCGACATGATATATACCGAGACTCTCCGCGAGGAGGAAGGCGGCACATACGGGGCCGGAGTAAGCACCGGAATGCAGAAATATCCGGAGGAAAGGGCCCTGATCCAGGTATACTTCGACACCAACCCTGAATCAGCCGACAAACTCAGGGAACTCGCAGTCAAGGGCATCAACGGCCTCATGACCGACGGCCCTACAGATGAGCAGCTCACCAGGACGGTGGAGAACTTCAAGAAGAACATCCCTGAAAGCAGGATTACGAACGGCTGGTGGCTGAACGCCCTGCAGATGTACTGCAACTACGACGGGCTCGACTACGACAAGGAGTACGAGGCTGCAGTAAATGAAATCGGCGCAGAAAACATCCAGGCTGCCCTCAAGGCAGTCCTCGACCAGGGCAACTTCATCGAAGTGATGATGTCACCTGAAAAATAACATATATAAAAAAATAAGGCGGCACCGGTACGGTGCCGCCATTTTTTTTGCGTTGCAGGAAAGACTGTTACTCTGCAGGGGAGATGGCGCCCATAGGGCAAGCATCAGCGCAGGTTCCGCAGTCAATGCATACATTAGGGTCGATCTTGTAGATATCCCCCTCTGAAATAGCGCCTGAAGGGCACTCGCTCAAGCATGTGCCGCAAGCAACGCAGTCTTCTGAAATTTTGTAAGCCATTGTTTATATCCTTTAAATTGTTGATAAAGTCCAAAAGGGTGGAGCCCTTGCGGACACCGGATGCAAATTTATGCTATTATTTTGAAATTACAACCCATGTCGAGCCTAAAATTTCTATCTTTGCAGCCGTCGGACACAAGCTGCCGGAAGGCGGCTGACAATTGCAAGGTTATGAAAAGGAATATAATACATATGCTGCTGTGCCTCATTATGCCCGTCATGGGGGCACAGGCAGCCTCCGCACAGGAAAAGGTGGGAGGGATAGCCGAATTTGACAGGACCGTACATGACTTCGGGGACGTGATGCTCTCCGACGGGCCGCTCAGCTGCACATTCAATGTCAAGAACATCAGCCAGAAGCCGATGCTCATACACAGCGTGGTCACATCATGCGGATGCACCGACGTGAAATGGACCAGGGAACCGGTGATGCCGGGGAAAAGCGGCTCCATATCGGCCGTCTACACAAACGACGAAGGCCCCTACCCTTTCGACAAGAGCCTGACAGTCTATATCTCCGGCATAGGCAAGCCAGTGATACTCAGGCTACGGGGCATCAGCCACGAGAAACAGCTCTCGCTTGAGGAAATGTATCCTGTACGTTTCGGAAGCCTCGCGTTCAGGACCGCGGAGATGAAATGCGGGAATATCGAGCAGGGGGAATCCAGAAGTGACGAGGCGACTGTCGCCAACCTCTCCTCCTCCCCTGTCACAGTGGGTTTCACCAATGTGTCCCCGAACCTCACCGTCAAGGTGACCCCGAACCCGGTCCCCGCAAGGTCGACAGCCAGGCTGCAGTTTTCCGTAAAATCGGACAGGAGCCTCTGGGGCAAGAACTGGTACTACGCCACCCCTACTGTCAACGGCAGGACATATACTGCCACGGAAAACGGCAAGGAGACCGTCAGCAGGCTCGGAATATACGCCTTCACCAAGGAGAACTTCGCATCCATGACAGGCGAAGAACGGGAGAACGCCTCCAGGCCGATGTTCGACTCAAGCTCATATACATTCGGGAAAATCAAGGCGGGGACCCCGGTAGATGCTACATTCACATTCAAGAACATAGGTAAAGCCGACTTCAGGGTATTCAAGACGGATGTGGACGCGGAGTCCTACTCCGTAGGGGAGATTCCAGTGGTGAAATGCGGATATGAAGGCAGCTTCAAGGTGCACCTCGACACGGCCGGGATGCCAGCCGGAGAGACCCTCGTGATAGTGACACTGACGACCAACTCCCCGTCAAGGCCTATAGTCAACCTGTTCATAACCGGCTATATAGAATAACGTGGTAGAGGTAATCCGCAATTCCATACTCATTACCGGGCTCGTGGTCATAATGATGATGATGATCGAGTCCCTCAACATCGAGTCCAGGGGGCTGATATTCTCCGGGCTGCGGCGCACACGGGCAGGACAGGTGACTGTGGCGGCACTGCTCGGCCTTGTACCCGGATGCATAGGTGGATTTGCGGCGGTGTCGCTCTACACGCACAGGATACTCAGCTTCGGGGCGCTGATAGCCATGATGATAGCCTCATGCGGAGACGAGGCCTTCATGATGCTGGCCATGTTCCCGCAGAAAGCAATGCTGATATTCATCCTTCTGTTCGTCCTTTCGGTCGCATGCGGGATGCTGGTGGACTTCATACGCGAAAAAATATTCAGGAAACGTCACATAGACCCGTCGGCGGCGGACGGCCTCCCGGAAGATGACAGGTTCGAAATCCACGAGCATGACCACGGTACGGCAGGCGGAGACGACAGGGGGAAAAGGCATATCGGCTGGAAAAGGGCCGTGATGTTCATCGGCATAGCGGTATTCATAGCCGCACTCGTGACAGGCAGGCTCGGACATGAGCACATGGACGGGGACCACATGCACCGTCACGCGGCCCTGACGCTCGACCTGCTGAGCGAAGACTGGATGTATGTGATATTCGCCATATTGAGCCTTGTGATGCTGGGCGTGCTGTGCTTTGCATCCGACCATTTTGTAGAGGAACACCTCTGGCACCATATCGTCAAAAGGCACCTTCCGGTGATATTCGCATGGACATTCGGAGTACTCGCCGTCCTCGAAATCGGGATGCAGCATATAGACATAGAGAACTGGATAAGCAGCAACACCGCACTCATGGTCCTCCTCGCAGTGGCCGTCGGGATAATCCCCGAATCAGGCCCGCACATGGTCTTCGTCACACTCTATGCGAGCGGCATAGTGCCGTTCCCTGTACTTCTCGCAAGCTGCATCGCCCAGGACGGGCATTCCTCCCTGCCGCTCCTGGCGGAAAGCAAGAGCTCGTTCTTCAGGGCAAAGCTCGTCAGCTGCACAGTGGCCCTTGCGGCCGGGTTCAGTGCGATGCTGTTCTGATGACGTTTTTCCACGAAAGACTGGCCCCGCCTTACCCTCTGCATCATTGTACTATGTCTGCAAGCTTCACCGCCTGGAACACAAGCTGCGAAGTGCTTCCCTCGTACAATATTCCTACTGTATCTTCATCAATCATTGTCAGGCAGGAATAGCCCCACCCCTCTTCCTCGTCAAGCAGCAGCGAGTTCTCCGGCAGCCAGGTCAGCCCGCCGTCAAGGCTCGCCTTGATGGTCATGTGGTTACGGCCCTGCTCCGTGTCCGGGTTTGAGAACAGGAGGATGTCCCTGCCGAGGGAGTTTTCAGAAGCCCTGACCATCAGCAGGCCTGCCATGCACACAGGTTCGCGCAGCTTCTCCGATGACGGGTGGACGGTCCAGCTCCT
>CALVCB010000066.1 GCA_944325965.1 uncultured Bacteroidales bacterium | reverse complement strand
ATGTTCATGACCAACTCCCCTACTATCCAGGACGTGCTGTTCTTCCCGCAGATGAGGCCGAAGGCAGTGGAATAAAGGCTGGAGAAAAAAGAGGTATGAAATTCCGGTGACATGAGGACGGAAACAGTCACATCGGCACAGAACCCGAAGATAAAAGAGCTTCTCGCGCTGCAGGAGAAATCCAGGGCAAGGCGCGAGAAGCGTCTTTTCGTGGTGGAGGGCCGCAGGGAGCTCGGGCACTGCATAGATGCGGGATTCCGGGTGAGGACGCTTTTTGTATGCAGGGAGATATGCCCTGAGAAAGACCTGCAGGCGCTTCTGGACAGGATGAGCCTCTCCGGCCCGGCTGCAACGGCAGGAACACAGGACCCGGAAACCATCCTGGTGGAAATACCTGCCGCATTATACGAGAAAGCAGCCTACCGGGGTGGTACAGAGGGAGTCATAGCCGAGGTCGAGTACCGTGACAGGACACTGGACAGCCTGATTCTCAGAGAGAACCCGCTTATTGCCGTGCTCGAGAGCGTGGAGAAGCCGGGCAACCTCGGGGCCGTGCTCCGCAGCGCAGATGCAGCCGGGGCGGATGCGGTAATCATCTGCGACCCCCTGACGGACCTCTACAACCCGAACCTCATCCGCTCAAGCATCGGGGCCGTGTTCTCCAGGCAGGTCGCTGTTGCCACCTCCGGAGATACAGTGAAATGGCTTAAAGCGCATGGCATCAGGATTCTCACTGCGCAGCTCCAGGACTCTGAACCCTATTATGACACTGACATGCGCAGCGGGGTGGCCATTGTGATGGGCACCGAGGCCACAGGCCTTTCAGACACATGGAGGCAGGCGGCGGACGCACACATCAGGATACCGATGCTCGGACGCCTCGACTCGCTGAATGTTTCCGTTTCAGCCGCAATACTCCTGTATGAAGCCGTACGCCAGAGGAATTCAAAATGAAAAGATTCGGTCTCATAGGTTATCCGATAAAAGGATCGTTAAGCCCTGCGCTGTTCAGGGCCGGATACCATGGCAAATACACATACGACCTTATAGAAGCCCCTGACTTCGGTGCCGCATACCGGAAGTTCCTTGAAAATTACGACGGGGTCAATGTCACGGCGCCATTCAAGGAGGAGGCCTTCAGAATGGCCGGCACAGCCGACCCGGTATGCGTGAAAACCGGGGCAACGAACCTGATGGTCAAAGGCCAGCATGGCATATACGCATTCAATTCCGACTATACAGGCATACAGCGCAGCCTCGCCGAAGCACTGGCACCGGATATGGCAGCGGCCGGGACTGAAGAAATAAGGAAACGTACAGCGGAGATTTACGGCAGGGAACCTGAAGCCCTGGTAATAGGCTGCGGAGGCGCAGGGAAAGCGGCTGCCGTGGCAACTGCGGACCTCGGCATGCGTATCACGCTCATGAACCGTACGGAATCGAAAGCAGAGAATTTCGCGGCTGCCCTCCCTGGGTACCGTTTCAGGACACAGCCCATAGACAGCTTCGGAGAAGCATTCTGGCGCAGCGACATCATCATCTACACACTCCCCGGGAGCATCCCAGGCATCCGGGAGCTCCTTTCATCCGCAGGGACACTCCGCAGGGACACTCCTAAACTGATACTGGAAGCCAACTACAAGACTCCCTCCTTCAGTAAAGACATCATCATGGGAATCGCGTCAATCTGTCCGGAGACACGATACATCGGCGGTCTCCGCTGGCTGCTGCACCAGGCCGCCGGAGGATATGAACTTTTCACAGGGGAGAAACCTGACTTCCTGGCCATGGAACAGGTCCTGTCCCCGGAAATACAGTAAATGCCGCTGTCAGGAACAGCGGCCCCGGTTCCTCCGGTAAAATCCTCCACCGCATCCGTATAGGCATTATCCCGGCAGCATCAGGAGCCCCCGAAAAAATCGGCCAAAATTTTTCATTCCTATTGAATTAATGAGTAACTTGCGCCGGTTTATAAACAATACAATTTATGTCACTGAATAAAGTAATGCTGATAGGCAACGTGGGGAGAGATCCTGAGGTCCGCTATCTCGAAAATTCCGGAAACGCGAAAGTAGCCACATTCACTTTGGCAACCACCGAAAGATACAGGGACCGTAACGGGGAAACAAGGGAAAACACAGAATGGCACAACATTGTAGCCTGGAGAAATTCAGCCGATATCGTAGAGCGCTACGTGAAGAAAGGCACGCAGCTGTACATAGAAGGCCGCATCCGGACAAGGTCATGGGATGACCAGACCGGGAACAAGAGATACACGACCGAAATCCTGGTAGACAGCCTGCAGCTGCTCGGAAGGAAAGCTGACAATCCTGCCTCACAGGGAGGATACGGTGCTCCGGCCCAGGGAGGATACGCCCAGCAGCCGCATGCAGGAGGGCAGAACAGCCAGCCTTACGGACAGCCGGCATACCACCCTCAGCCTGTACAGCAGCCGGCACCAGCCGCACAGGAATCCTCTAACGATGACTTTCCGGAGGACGATCTTCCATTCTAAAGAATTGGCTAACCAATATAACAATCCATAAATCATGGCATTAGACGTAGTATTAGGCCTTCAGTGGGGAGATGAAGGCAAAGGCAAGATAGTAGATGTACTCGCAGGGCAGTACCCGGTGGTAGCACGCTTCCAGGGAGGCCCTAACGCCGGTCATTCACTCCATTTTGAAGGCAAAAGTTTCGTGTTGAGGTCCATTCCGTCAGGTATTTTCAGGAAGGACGCCATCAACATAGTAGGAAACGGCGTTGTTCTCGACCCGATAACTTTCAGGCAGGAATGTGAAAATATCGAAAAGACCGGAGTACCTGTAAAAGAAAGGATAGTGGTTGCCAAAAAGGCACATCTCATCCTCCCGACACACAGGCTCCTGGACGCCGCAAACGAAGCCGCAATGGGCAAAGGCAAGATAGGTTCCACACTCAAAGGCATAGGGCCCACATATACAGACAAGGTGAGCCGTAACGGACTGCGGGTCGGAGACATCCTGGCCGGCGATTTTCAGGAAAGATACAACAAACTGAAAAACAGACACATAAAACAGCTGCATCAAATGGACTTCAAATGTGATCCTGATGCAGAAGAAGCAGCATTCATGGATGCGGTCGAATACCTCAGGCAGTTCAGGCTCGTGGACTGCGAATATTTTGTAAACAACGAGCTCAAGACCAAGTCCATCCTTGCAGAAGGCGCACAGGGCTCCATGCTCGACATAGACTACGGCTCATACCCGTTCGTCACATCCTCTTCGACAGCCTGCGCAGGGGCATGCATCGGACTCGGCGTGCCGCCGTCCAAAATCGGACACGTGTACGGTATTTTCAAGGCATACTGCACAAGAGTGGGCAGCGGGCCGTTCCCTACCGAACTTTTCGACGAGACCGGAGAGAAACTGAGGAAGATAGGCAACGAGTTCGGCGCCGTGACAGGCAGGCCGCGCCGTACAGGATGGCTCGACCTTGTAGCACTTAAATACGCCGTGATGATAAGCGGTGTCACGGACCTGATAATGATGAAATCAGACTGCCTCGACTCGTTCGAGACCATCAAGGTCTGCACATCCTACAGGGTGGACGGCGCCGAGACGGACCAGGTCCCGTTCGACACATATGCAGACATCGAACCTGTCTACACTGAATTCAAAGGCTGGAACGCAGACCTGACAGGATGCCGCAGCGAGAGCGCGCTCCCTTCCGAGTTCAAGGAATATATCAGCTTCATGGAAAACTATCTCGGGGTGCCGATCAAAATCATATCGCTCGGGCCTGACAGGGACGCCACCATCATGAGGTAAATACACAAAACCGAAACTTCCATCAAAATGACAGCAACACTAAAGAGGTTCCTAAACGACTACCCTGCAGCCAGATGGGCCGCGCTCATACTCATCGCACTGATGATGTTCTTCGCCTATATGTTCGTGGACGTGATGTCCCCGCTCAAATCGCTCATCGAACATGAGCGCGGATGGGACAGCAGCGTTTTCGGGACATACGCCGCATCTGAGTATATACTGAACGTATGCGGATTCCTCATAATAGCAGGAATCATCCTGGACAAGATGGGAATCCGGTTCACCGGCATCCTGTCGGCCTCCCTAATGGTACTCGGGGCCGGCATAAAATATGTCGGGATCAGCGACTGGTTCCAGAGCACCGAGATATGCGGCTGGCTGGGAAGCTGGTGGCCAGCAATGCCAGGCAGTGCAAAGATGGCCGCCCTCGGGTTCATGATTTTCGGATGCGGATGTGAAATGGCCGGGACCACTGTGTCAAAGGCCATAGCCAAGTGGTTCAAAGGCAAGGAAATGGCCCTTGCAATGGGACTGGAGATGGCAATTGCCCGTTTAGGGGTGTTCGCTGTAATGTGGCTTTCACCGGCAATCTCCGAAAAATTCGACGGGTCTGTAGTGGCCCCGCTAGCCTTCTGCACGTGCCTGCTGCTCGTAGGACTGATAAACTACATAGTATTCTCGGTTATGGACACAAGGCTTGACAGGCAGCTCATAGCTGCCGGTGAGGCCACGGAAGAAAAGAATCCTGAAGATGAATTCCATGTCAAGGATCTCGGACAGATATTCTCGAGCAAGATGTTCTGGCTTGTCGCCCTGCTGTGCGTACTTTATTATTCAGCAATATTCCCTTTCCAGCGGTATGCCCCCAACTTTCTGGAGGTGACCCTGAATGTAGATGCTAATACTGCATCCAGACTCTTCAGCTGCTTCCCTATCCTGGCGATGGTACTCACACCGGTCCTGGGGATATTCCTCGACTATAAAGGGAAAGGGGCATCCATGCTGATGGCCGGTGCTGTCATAATGATAGCATGCCATCTCAGTTTCGCCTTCCTGCTCCCGGTATTCCCGTACAAATGGTTCGCGGTACTCCTCATAGTGATACTCGGAGTAAGCTTCTCTTTAGTTCCGGCAGCACTCTGGCCGAGCGTTCCCAAAATAATAGACGAGAAGATCCTCGGCAGCGCCTACTGCCTGATATTCTGGGTGCAGAACATAGGTTTGTGCCTTGTTCCGCTGCTCATAGGCATTGTCCTCAATGCCACCGGAGGATACCTGATGCCTATGATAATATTCTCCTCATTCGGTATCCTGGCATTCATTTTCAGCCTGCTTCTGAAGGTAGAAGACAGGAAGAAAGGGTTCGGACTTGAAAAACCGAACATCGAAAAAGACAAATAACCGGGGACAAACAAGGTTTCAAAGAGGAAATGTCTGGCAGCAAACTATTTCACAACATACAAAAAAGCCATACAGCATGCTGGATAGCCCTGGCATGTCTCGTGGTACCGATGTTCGCATCGTACTTCTTCGATGACATGTTCTCGACGCTGTCCCATATTTTCCAGAATCCCGGAATGCTCCAGCTTGGATGGAACAGCGCAGATTACGGGTTCTATGCAGGAGGATACTCTTTCCTCTGTGTCTGCGGAGGACTTGTAATATGCGGGATACTGCTTGATGTGTTCGGGGTCAGGATTGTAGGATCGGTATTTGTCGGGCTCATGATCACAGGGGCGGCAATCGTGCTTGCGGCGCTCCTGTCAGGACTTGAACCGTCAGTATCGCTTACCATAGCATACTTCGGATGCATGCTGTTCGGGCTGGGCAGCGAAATAGCAGGCGTAGCCGTCACCAGGTCCATAGCCAAATGGTTCAAGGGAAGGAATGTGGCCCTTGCAATGGGGCTGCAGCTGTCCATTGCAAGATTGGGTACAGCAGCGGCGTTTATCTTGGCTCCCGTCCTGGTAGCGGAAAAACAGCCCGGTGAAATATATACGCTTGCAGAAACAGCCAGACCGGCAATGGCAGGGCTGGCGCTGCTGCTTGCCGGAGGGATACTATGGTCCGTATTCGTGGCTATGGATGCAGGTTTCGACAGGGGGACGGAAGCAACCGGGGCGCGTGGAAAAGTAAAGAAAGAGGACAAGTTCAGGTTTTCCGATATCCTGAAGGTACTGTTCAACCCGCGGTTCCTGATGATTGCATTCCTGTGCGTGTTCTTCTACTGCTGCATCATATCATTCAAAAAATTCGGCACGTCCATAGTGATCCCGCGCTTCGGCATGGATGTGGACTCCGCGAAATGGATGATAACGATGATACCTTTTTTCACCGTCATATTCACACCTCTTTTCGGTGCGATGGTGGACAAGGTAGGCAAAGCCACCATATGGATGGTTACAGGAGCTGTCCTGGTCCTTGCATCGCATCTCATCATGGCGTTTGCCCCACAAGGCACAGCGTTCTATGGATTCCTGGCAATCTCGCTTCTCGGCATAGGATATTCACTTGTCCCTTCGGCGATGTGGCCCACCGTGCCGAAAATCATTCCGGAAAAGAACCTTGGGACAGCATTCTCGCTCATATACTGGATACAGAATATGGGCATGCTGCTTGTCCCTGTTTTTGTCGGACGGATTTTCAAGGACATGGTCACCGTTGCCGGAGACAGACTGCAGGAAATGAATGCTGCCGTACATGCAGAGTTCATATTCATAGGACTCGGGATTGCAGCAGTGGCAGTTTCCGTAGCACTGATTTACTCATCCAGGAGACATCCTGAGCTGGGTATCGACCAACCTAACAGAAAATAAGGAAATGTACAGACTGCTAGAGAACGTTAATTCACCCGAAGACATAAAGGGCCTCAGCATTGATGAACTCAAGGCCCTGTGCGCCGAGATCCGCAGCTACATGATAGAGTGTTGCGCCACCAATCCCGGACATTTGGGATCGAGCCTCGGGGCAGTAGAACTGATAGTCGGTCTTCATTACATATACGACACCCCAAAAGACAAGCTGGTATTCGACGTAGGGCATCAGGCCTATGCGCACAAGATCCTGACAGGAAGAAGGGAGGCGTTCCGTGAAAACCGGAAACGCGGAGGCATAAGCGGATTCACGAAACGCAGCGAAAGCATTTTTGACGCTTTCGGGGCAGGTCACTCATCGACATCGATATCTGCAGCGCTCGGACTTGCAGAAGCGTCAAAAATGCTCGGCACAGGAGAAAAAGTCGTAGCTGTAATCGGTGACGGGGCACTGTCCGGCGGCCTGGCATTCGAAGGATTGAACAACGCCGGAATAAGCAAGACGGACCTCCTGGTCATAATAAATGACAACAACATTTCTATTGACAAAAACATAGGCGCCATACATGAACATCTGCTAAGGCTCACTACTGACCCGACATACAACCGGATCAAGAAACATGTCTGGGACCGCATAGGTGAAGGCCGGTTCAGGAAAATGGTGCAGAAGTTCATCGTAAGCACCAAATCATCGATAGTAATATCATCAGGAGGGGCGCTGTTTGAATCGCTCGGATTCAGATATTTCGGCCCGATAGACGGTAACGACATAGCCCAGGTGACAGAGACGCTTTCAAGGCTTAAGGATATCAAGGGCCCGAGAATTCTGCACACTATCACCACAAAGGGGAAAGGCTTTGCACCAGCAGAAGAAGAGCAGACAATATGGCATTCCCCGGGAATGTTCGATCCAGTCACAGGCAAAAGGATCAAACCTGCAGGACACCATGAAAGCAGATACCAGGATGTGTTCGGTGAAGTCCTCCTTGAGCTTGCACGCGCAGACAGAAGGATTGTGGGCATTACCCCTGCCATGGCCACAGGCTGCGGCATGGACCTGCTGGCCAGGGAAATGCCGGAAAGATTCTTCGATGTAGGGATTGCAGAGGAGCATGCGGTGACTTTCGCGGCAGGGCTTGCCGCCGGTGGGATGAAGCCGTTCTGCAACATCTACTCGTCATTCTCCCAACGGGCGTATGACCAGATCATCCATGATGTCGCGCTGCAGAGGCTGCCTGTCGTCCTGTGCCTCGACAGGAGCGGACTCGTAGGCGAAGACGGGGCGACCCACCACGGGGCATTCGATATCGCGGCGTACAGAAGCATACCCAATGCAGTCATTGCCGCCCCAAGGAATGAGATTGAACTCAAGCAGATGATGTACACGGCTTCAACAAGTACTGAAGGACCGTTCATAATAAGGTACCCGAGAGGCTACGGGGAAGGAGTGACGTGGAGGAACTGTGAGTTCACCGGACTTCAGGTGGGAAAATCGGAAAAGATGCTTGACGGGACCGACGTGGCCGTCATCGCAGCAGGGCCATCCGCCAACAGGGCGTTCGAGGCGGCACTCAGATACAGGAGCGAGACAGGGACAAGCCCAGCCGTATATAATATAAGGTACATAAAACCGGCAGATACAGACATGCTTGAAGAAGCCTGCAGAAACTTCCACACGATCATAACAGTTGAAGACGGGGTGACCGCAGGGGGCATGTACGGTGAAGTCAGTGAATACTGCGCAGGAAAAGAAAATGGTCCCGGGATTCTGGGACTGGGAATCCCGGACAGGTTCATTGACCAGGGGACACAGGAACAGGAAAGGGAAGAATGCGGAATAGATACAGAAAGCATATATGCCAAAATCACAGAAGCGATGAAGAAAACTCACAAAAAAGATTAAAAAGTTTTGGATAATCAGAATTAATACCTATCTTTGCAATCCCTTTTGGGAAATGAGTCATCAAAACATCGCCGATGTAGCTCAGTTGGCTAGAGCACGTGATTTGTAATCTCGGGGTCGTGGGTTCGATTCCCTCCAT
>CALVCB010000065.1 GCA_944325965.1 uncultured Bacteroidales bacterium | reverse complement strand
CCGTTGTAGAAGGCATAGCCGAATGTGAAGGCCCCGATCATGTAGCTTGTCGCAATGGTATATTTTGACCGTGCCAGCTTCTTTGCATATTCCGTTTTGGGAATCCTTATGAGCAGCAGTATCAATGCAAGTGTTGACGCCACTATAAGTGCATAGAGATGAAAAGCCTGTGTGTCAAGTAAAGCCGAGAAACTCACAGTGTAATGAAAATTGGTTAAAAATCTTTTTTAAAATATTCCGGAGGACTGCCAGCCCTCCGGAATCATATATGCTATATGACAAAATCAGATAAAACAGGCATTTTATGTGATTTTGACTACCAGCCGAGTATATAGGCGAACATCAGCGGTGCGACGATAGTCGCGTCAGACTCGACTATGAACTTCGGAGTGTCGACATCCAGCTTGCCCCATGTGATTTTCTCGTTAGGCACTGCGCCTGAATATGAACCGTATGAGGTGGTGCTGTCCGAGATCTGGCAGAAATATTTCCAGAGCGGTGTGCCGGTCCAGCCGAGGTCTTGCTCCATCATTGGTACTACGCAGATAGGGAAGTCCCCTGCAGTGCCTCCACCGATCTGGAAGAAGCCTACGCCCTCTCCGCCTGAATTGTTCTTGTACCAGTCGGTAAGGAACATCATGGTCTCGATTCCGTTCTTGATGATGTGCGGGTCGAGCTCACCCTTGATGCAGTGTGCCGCGAAGATGTTGCCTGTGGTGCAGTCCTCCCATGCAGGGACTACGATAGGGATGTTCTTCTCACATGCGGCAAGCACCCAGCTGTCCTTAGGGTCGATCTCGTAGTACTGCTCGAGTACCCCGCTGCGGAGCAGCCTGTATATCACTTCGTAAGGGAAAAGCCTCTCGCCTTTCGCCTGCATGTCCTTCCACACTTCGAGAAGATGGTGCTCGAGACGGCGGAAAGCCTCCTCCTCAGGGATGCATGTATCGGTGACACGGTTCATGTGGTTGTCAAGCAGCTCCTTCTCCTGTTCCGGGGTGAGGTCCCTGTATCCCGGCACCCTGTAGTAGTGGGAGTGCGCCACGAGGTTCATGATGTCTTCCTCAAGGTTGTTGGCCGAGCAGGATACTATCTGGAACTTGTCCTGGCGGATCATCTCAGCGAGGGAGATGCCGAGTTCAGCCGTACTCATGGCGCCGGCCATAGCCAACATCATTTTCCCGCCCCTGTTCATGTGCTCGTCGTATGCTTTTGCCGCGTCTACCAGAGCCGCAGAGTTGAAATGGCGGTAGTGATGTGTAATGAACTGTGAAATAGGTCCTTTTTCCATTGTTCTAACAATCAGATTTAAAAATTTTTCCAAATTGTTCCTGTGAACTTTGACAAAGTCGAAATTCAAAGCGCGAATTAACGATTTTTTCCCTATTTTTGCAACCGTTTTGCACTTAAATTTTATGTTTGACCTGGCGACCATCGAGAAATTCGAGCATATTGCCACTCCTTTCTATTATTATGATATGGAGTTGCTTGGGCGTACGGTAGATACCATTGCCCGGCTTTCTTCCCGTTATGGCGTCAGCGTGCATTATGCCGTGAAGGCAAATGTCGAGAGGCGTATCCTCGAGACCATCAGCAGCCGGGGGATAGGCGCCGACTGCGTGAGCGGGAACGAGGTCCTGCGTGCGCTTGAGTGCGGCTTCCCTGCGGAAAGGACCGTATTCGCCGGTGTAGGGAAGAGTGACAGGGAGATATATGACGCCATGTCGGCCGGAATAGAGGCTTTCAACTGCGAGTCCCTGCATGAGATCTATGTGATAGACGCCATGGCCCGTTCATATGGGACGCGTGCGCGTGTGGCCGTGCGGATCAACCCCAATATCGATGCCCATACCCACAAGTACGTAACTACAGGCCTTTTCGAGAACAAGTTCGGTATAGCAAGGCACGAGTTCGGCGCTCTGGTCGAGCTGCTCGGAAGGTGCACCAATATAGATTTCACCGGACTGCATTTCCATATCGGGTCCCAGATTACCGAAGTTTCGGATGTCTATGCACTTGAAGCCCGCAGGGCCTCGGAGATAGTATCCTGGTTCGAGGGCAGGGGACTTGTGGTGGCGAATGTGGACTTCGGCGGCGGCCTCGGCGTGGACTACGGGGATCCGGACGGGAATGACGTGGCACCGTTCGAGGACTGGCTGCGGACTCTGACCTCGAATTTCCCGCGCAGGGAAGGGCAGCAGCTCCATATTGAGCCGGGACGTTCGGTGGTGGCGCAGTGCGGGTCCCTGATATCCAGGGTACTTTTCGTCAAGAGTGGGGAGACCAAGAACTTCCTGATACTTGATGCAGGGATGAACGACTTGATCCGTCCTGCACTGTACGGGGCCTACCACCGGATAGAGAACCTTTCGTCGCGCTTCAGGAAAGGCTTTTCAGAGATGCAGGCATACGATGTGGTCGGCCCTGTATGCGAGTCCAGCGATGTATGGGGGCAGGGCAGGATTCTGCCGATGAGTGTCAGGGGAGACCTGATGGCGATACGTAGTGCCGGAGCCTACGGCCAGGTGATGGCCAGCCGGTACAACCTCAGGGATTTCGCCCCGGCCGTATTCTCTGACGGCCTTGACAGCGCCCCGCGGTATGTGGACTATTTCAATCCGGGGCGGTAAACAGGTCCAGTCCGGGTGAACGGGCGGCCGGACCGGCCCTGAGTTGGTAAAATATTGAATATTAGGATAATATTATATTGTAATAAAGTAAAACAATAATCGTCATACTGACGCTGAAAATGATATAGAGCCATGTTTGAAAATTTAGTCGACAGACTTGAAAGATCGTTCAAGATACTCAAGGGTGAAGGAAAGATCACCGAGATTAATGTTGCCGAAACCCTCAAGGATATCAGGAGGGCCCTTCTGGATGCCGATGTCAGCTACAAGATAGCCAAGCAGTTCTGCGATGATGTGAAGGCCAAGGCTATGGGGCAGAATGTCCTCACCGCCGTGAAGCCGGAGCAGATGATGGTGAAGATCGTCCATGACGAGCTTGCGGCCCTGATGGGAAGCAATTCGAGCGACATCAACATCAAAGGGCAGCCGGGCGTAGTGCTGGTGGCGGGTCTGAACGGTTCGGGTAAGACTACGTTTTCAGGCAAGCTTGCACTTTATATAAAGAGCAAGAAGGGGATGAAAGTGCTGCTCGCAGCCTGCGACACATTCCGTCCTGCGGCTATCGACCAGCTGAAGGTGCTCGGTGAGCAGGTGGGCGTTCCTGTATATTCTGAACCTGACGAGAAGGATCCTGTAAAGGTGGCAAGGAATGCGGTGGCATACGCAAAGAAGGAAAGCTATTCCGTAGTGATCGTGGATACCGCAGGCCGTCTGGCTGTGGACCAGGAGCTTATGGACGAGATTGCCGCCGTGCATTCGGCCGTCAGTCCGACAGAGACCCTGTTCGTGGTGGATGCAATGACCGGACAGGATGCCGTGGAGACCGCAAAGGCGTTCAATGACAGGCTCGATTTCGACGGCGTTGTCCTGACCAAGATGGACGGTGACACCAGGGGCGGTGCCGCATTGAGTATCAAGGCCGTGGTCGGGAAGCCGATAAAGTTCGTCAGCACGGGCGAGAAGATGGAGGCTCTCGATGTCTTCCACCCGAAACGTATAGCCGACCGTATCCTCGGCATGGGCGACGTCGTGACCCTCGTGGAGAAGGCCCAGGAGCAGTTCGACGAGGAGCAGGCCCGCAAGCTCAAGAAGAAGCTCGCCAAGAACCAGTTCACCATATCCGACTTCTATGACCAGATCCAGCAGGTCAAGAAGATGGGCAACATAAAGGACCTCGCCTCCATGATACCGGGCATGGGCAAGGCCCTCAAGGATGTAGAGATAAAGGACGATGCATTCAAGGGCATCGAGGCCATCATCCTCTCCATGACCCCAGCCGAGCGCGAAAAGCCTGAAATCATCAATGGCAGCAGGCGCAAGCGCATCGCTGACGGCAGCGGCACCTCCGTCGCAGAAGTCAACCGTCTCCTTAAGCAGTTCGAAGACACCCGCAAAGTCATGAAGAACGTCATGACCGGCAATGTCTCGAACATAATGAGGGGGATGAGGAGGAGGTAAAGGGCTAGAAACGTGTTCTGAAAATCGGGGTATGGAAAGTCTATCGAACGGGGTACTGTCTGTGGAAGTGTCAGGTCACGGTGCCGAGCTCTGCAGCATCAGAAAGAAAGGGATAGAATATCTGTGGCAGGCTGATCCGGAATACTGGAAAAGGCACTCTCCAGTGCTGTTTCCTATAGTGGGGAGTCTGTGGAACGGCGTTTACAGGTACGGCGGCAGGGAATATGCCATGGGCCAGCACGGATTTGCAAGGGATATGGATTTTGTACTGACCGAAAGGACAGGCAGCAATCTTCTTTACAGGCTGGAGGCCGGAGCGGATACCCTGGCGAAATACCCTTTCCGTTTTGTCCTTGAGACAGGATACAGGCTGGAGGACAACAAAGTGCATGTAATGTGGCGTGTAACCAATGCCGACAGCAAGACCATGTACTACCAGATAGGTGCACATCCGGCGTTTTATTATCCTGACTTTGTTCCTGCATCAGAGAAGAAGGGGTTCTTTTCATTCGCCAGGCGTGATGCAGTATTCTCCGGACCAGGTGCCGAGGACGGGAAATGCCGTACTGAAGGGGGATGGATGTCGGTTGATGCCATAGAATACATCCTGATAAAGGAAAAGGGCTGTGCCGATCCCAGGATCGTATTCCGGTGCACTCTGGATGACGGCCTGCTGCCTGTGGATGCCCATACCTTCGACAGGGATGCGCTTATCCTGGAGAACGGCCAGGTGAACAGGGTGACGCTGCATGCCCCGTCAGGAAAGCCGTGGCTGTCTCTGGTGTTCGATACTCCGGAAGTAGGACTTTGGTCTCCTCCATTCAGAAATGCCCCTTTCGTATGCATAGAGCCGTGGTACGGAAGATGCGACAGGACAGGGTTCAACGGCGATATCAGTGAGAGGGACTGGATACGGACGCTTGTGGCGGGGGAGAGCTCAGAAATGTCCTATACTATAGAAATATTGTAAACAGACTTAACAAAAACAGATATGATGAATCAATTTGTCCAGAACTACGTTGACGGCTTCATGGCCGATCTCGTCGCCAAGAATCCCGGTGAAAAGGAATTCCACCAGGCAGTGAAAGAAGTGCTTGACAGTGTTGCCCCGTATATTGTGGAGCATCCTTACCTCATGGACCAGAAGATCCTGGAGAGGATAGTGGAGCCGGAGCGGGTGATAATCTTCCGTGTCCCATGGCTGGACGATGAAGGGGAAATCCACATCAACAGGGGATTCCGTGTGCAGATGAACAGCGCCATCGGCCCTTATAAAGGGGGGCTGCGCTTCCATCCGAGTGTGAACCTCAGCATCATGAAGTTCCTTGCTTTTGAGCAGACTTTCAAGAACAGCCTTACGACCCTTCCGATGGGTGCCGCGAAAGGAGGGTCGGACTTCAACCCTAAAGGGAAGTCGGACAATGAGGTGATGCGCTTCTGCCAGAGCTTCATGACCGAGCTTCAGCGCCATGTCGGGCAGGATACTGATGTCCCGGCAGGTGATATCGGGGTCGGCAGCCGTGAGATAGGCTTCCTTTTCGGACAATACAAGCGTTTGCGCAATGAGTTCACCGGTGTCCTTACAGGGAAGGGCCTGAACTGGGGCGGCAGCCCTCTCCGTCCTGAAGCAACGGGGTACGGGACCTGCTATTTCGCTTCCGCGATGCTTGCTACGCGCGGCGACAGCTTTAAGGGCAAGACCGTGGCTATCTCCGGATCCGGGAACGTTGCCCAGTATGCGGCGCAGAAGGCACTGCAGCTCGGCGCCAAGGTGGTCACCCTTTCGGATTCGAACGGTTTTGTGTATGATCCGGACGGCATCGACGAGGAGAAGCTCGCGTATGTATTTGAGCTCAAGAATATCTACAGGGGACGTATCAGGGAGTATGCGGAGAAATATCCGGGAGCGCAGTATTTCGAGAACCGGCGCCCGTGGGGTATCAAATGCGATATAGCCCTTCCTTGCGCCACCCAGAACGAGATCAATGCGCAGGAGGCACAGACGCTTGTAGACAATGGATGTATCTGTGTGGCTGAAGGCGCCAACATGCCTTCGGAGCCGGAGGCTATCGAGATTTTCCAGAAGGCGAAGCTCCTCTATTCCCCTGGCAAGGCGTCCAACGCGGGCGGTGTGGCTACTTCTGGTCTGGAGATGACCCAGAACTCCATAAGGCTCAAATGGACCGAGGAAGAAGTCGACGCCCAGCTCCACAGGATCATGACCGACATCCATGAAGCATGTGTGAAGTACGGCACAGAACCGGACGGCTATGTCAACTATGTGAAAGGCGCAAATATCGCCTCCTTCATCAAGATAGCCGACGCCATGATGGCACAGGGGCTGGTATAAGCTGCTACTATATAATGATTTACATACAAAGATTTGCAGACGGCCAGTGCGGCTGCTGCAAATCTTTTTTAGATTTTGTCCAGCCATTTTTTCCTGAACAGGCGGATGAGGAATATGGTGCCCCTGAAGCAGAGTTCTATGCACATGGCTATCCAGACGCCTTTAAGTCCGTGGGCAGGGGCGAGGACGGCGGCTATGCTCAGTCGCACGGCCCAGATGCTCCCGAGGTTCATGATGCATGGCACGAGCGTTGAGCCTGCCCCGACGAAGATTCCGTAGCATACTATCGCTGCGGCATACATCGGCTCGGCAAATGCCTCGATCCTGAGTACAGAGGCTCCGAGTTCAGTGACTTCAGGGACAGGGGTCATTATCCCTATAATTGCCGGAGCTGCAATATACATCACCACGCCCATTACAGCCATGACTGCCATACCCATGAAGACAGTGATTTTCGCGAACCTCCATGTCAGTTCCTTGCGCCTGGCCCCGATGCTCTGGCCTACAAGCGTGGTGGCGGCATCGGCTATACCGTATCCAGGCATATAGCAGAGGCTTTCTGCCGTGATGGCGAACGAGTTGGCCGCTATGGCTACAGTACCCAGTGGAGCGACTATCACCGTAGACATGATCTGGGCCCCGCACATGATCACCCTTTCCAGCCCCATAGGAATGCCTATCCCTACAGCATTCTTCAGACACTTGGACGTGAGCCTGAAACTGCCCTTATGGTGTGCTATGTCAAGTTCCTGCGACCTGAAACAAAGATAGTATAGCATCATTGATGCAGTCACCGCCATGGCAAGCGCGGTACCGAGGGCCGCACCTTCGACCCCCATGCCTGCTCCTGGGGCACGGATATCCATACCGAATATGCTTATATCCCTGGTAGGAAAAATCAGGAAGAAATTGAAGATTACATCCAGAAAGCACATCATGATATTCAGGATGCTAGGTATCTTCATGTTGCCGCTGCTGCGGAGCATCCCGCTGCCAAGTACATTCAGCTGCATCGCGGGCAGGGAGAGGATGAAAATCAGGAAATAGCCGCTTGCGTCCCCGAGGATGCTTTCCCCTCCGCCGAGCCACCCGGGCAGCGGGCCGCTGATCGCGCAGCCGATGGCGGTCAGTACGAGACTGAAAGTGATTACTGTGGAAAGTGCCTGTCTGAGAACCGATCTGGCCGATTCCGGGTCCTTTGCCCCCAGAAGATGGGCCACCTGTACGGAGAATCCTGTGGCGGCTGCGGAACACAGCCCCATGAAAAGCCACGTGGTGGTGGAGACCAGCCCTATTGACGCCGAAGCTTCTGCCCCGAGGCTCCCGACCATCGACGCGTCGATGAACTGCATCAGTATTGATGACAGCTGGGCAAGGATTGACGGTATGCTGAGCTGGACCGTGAGGTTCAGCTGCTGCCCCAAAGTCATCGGCTCGCCGTTCCTTATGAGTTTCAGAAGGTCGTTTTTCCCTGTTGCAGGCATTTTTCTTGTCTAAAATTTAATCTATAGCCGGGGCTTCACCTGTGGAATACACCCCGGTTCCACTTTCCCGGCTTCGAACAGGTGACAGCCTTTCTATGTCCGGGCTCCGGTGTGAGGGTCACTGCCGGGGGACCACGGCAAGGAACTCCAGGTCTTCCCCGGAATCGTTTATCAGGCTATGTGTATGTCCTTCAGGACAATAGTGGCAAAGTCCCGCATATACCGGCGTGCGTTCCCCGTCACAGATCACCGAACCGTTCCCGGAAGTGATGAAAATGATTTCGCAGCTGCCTTCATGGGTGTGCATCCCGATAGATGCCCCGGGTGCCAGCTTCGCTTTCATGATGCGGTTTGTCCCGTCAAAGAACATTTTTGCTTCCAGTTCCTTTTCCCCTCCTTTGAAGTTGGGGAGCACTGAAAGGTCGATCTTCTTGAAATCTATGTTCATATATTTTCTGTTGTAATATTCTGTGCCTTACGGCAATAGCATTGTTCTTCCCGGAAAGGCGCCATTCCTGCCTTTTTTCCGGGGCGTAAATTTAGATAATTTCGCCGAATCCGCATTATTTAACGTCAGTTCGACGAATTTATGTTTAACAATATTATATAAAAATCAATATTTTATCATTTATGACCGGAATCCGTCACACTGACGTTAAGGATTTCTTCCAGAAATCCTGTCTGTTCACCCCCAGTCACCTGCGGTGACAGCCCCGGAGGGGCATGCGGCTGCGCTTCGCTGCGCCGGCACCTCCACTGCTTC
>CALVCB010000064.1 GCA_944325965.1 uncultured Bacteroidales bacterium | reverse complement strand
GACATCACGGCGGCGTCCGGTATGGACGAATATTATTACGAAGTGGCCGAGTTCATGGACCTCATACAGTCCGGCAGACGCGAATCCGCTGTAAACAGCCACCATAATTCGCTGTGCACCATGCTTCTTCTGGATGAGATCAGACGCCAGACAGGGGTGGTCTTCCCCGCAGACAGCGTATCCCCGGCTGAAGGCCTTGACGGCGATCGTCCGCCGTTGCAGGCAGGTCCTCCTGCCCCGGGCTGCGCCCTGCATTCCCTTTGAACACCGTCGCAGGGAGGCATTCCATGCGCGAGGGATCCTGGACCAGACAGGACGGATTCCCGCAATGGACCCGCGTCATCATCATATATACCTTCCTGTGATGCTTTCAGGGCATGCCTTTATCTGTTCTGGGGCACCGGTGGCGACGATACGCCCTCCTTCGGAACCGCCTCCGGGGCCCATGTCGATGATGTGGTCGGCGTTGCGGATCACATCGAGGTCATGCTCTATGACAATGACGGTCGCACCGTGGTCGACAAGGCTCTGGAATACCTGCAGCAGGGTCTGTACGTCAGCAGGGTGGAGTCCGATGGTCGGCTCGTCGAATACGAATACCGAATCTTCCTGGCCCCGCCCCATCTCGCTCGCGAGCTTGAGCCTCTGGGCCTCTCCTCCGGACAGCCCCGGCGTCTGTTCCCCGAGGGTGAGGTAACCAAGCCCGAGCTCCTGGAGGACCTGGAGCCGCTGCCTGACGGTCCTGAGGTCATTGCATGCCGCCAGGGCATCGTTTATATCCATATCCATCAGCTCCGGAAGCGAGTAGAACTCTCCTGCGGCATTTTCCCTGCGTACAAGGTATGCCGCTTTCGCATACCGCGAGCCGCGGCATTCCGGGCACGGTATGTCTACGTCCGGAAGGAACTGTACATCGAGGCTTATGACTCCTGTACCGTCACAGACGGGGCAGCGGAGCTTCCCTGTATTGTACGAGAAGTCCCCGTCCCTGTACCCCCGTTTTTTCGCATCGGGGGTCTTTGCGTAGATTTTCCGCAGTTCGTCATGCACATTGGCATAGGTGGCCACTGTCGAGCGGATGTTGATGCCGATAGGGGAGGCGTCAATCAGCTTGACCTGGCGTATTCCCCCGGCCCGGATTTCCCGCACGTGGTCAGGCATCCTGCCCCTGCCGGTACATGCCTGCAGGGCCGGAATGAGGCTTTCGAGCACAAGTGTGGTCTTCCCTGACCCGGAAACGCCTGTGACCACTGTCAGCCTCCCTTTCGGGATGTTCACCTCAAGCGGCTTTACTGTGTGGATAGGGTCGGTGGACATGTGTATGCATCCATTCCCGAATACATCCGCGGATGTCCGCGGGCGGCACATGACATCGGCCTTGCCAGCCAGGAAAGGACCAATCACGGACACCGGATTGCCTGTTATCTCAGGGATTGAGCCTTCAGCGATGACCCTGCCTCCTGCCGAGCCCGCCCCGGGCCCCATCTCTATTATATGGTCGGATTCTGAAAGTATCTGTGTGTCATGGTCGACAAGTACGACAGAATTCCCGTCGGCTATCAGGTCCTTCATGACACCGGCGAGCCCGACTATGTTGGCCGGATGCAGTCCTATGGACGGCTCGTCCAGTACATAGAGCACCCCTGTGGTGCGGTTCCTTACGGCACGGGCCAGCTGCATCCTCTGTCTCTCCCCTGTGGAGAGGGTCGAGGCCGCCCTGTCCAGGCTGAGGTATCCCACGCCCAGGTCCAGAAGCCTGCGGGACGCATCCAGAAAGGATTCACAGATGTTTACTGCCATCGGCCTCATCTCCTTCGGCAGTGTCCCCGGGATGCCTTTCACCCAGTCCACCAGCTCACTGAGGGTCTTCCGGCATGCCTCGGCAAGGGATATGCCGCGCACGAGGGGCGCCCTCGCGGCGTCCGACAGACGGGATCCTCCGCATTCCGGGCATGTTTCAGTCTTCAGGAACTTCTCGACACGCTTCATCCCTTTTTCGTCCTTGACTTTTGCCAGTGCGTTCTGGACGGTGTAGACGGCGTTGTAGTATGTGAAGTCGAGCTCTCCGGCCTGGTTCGTGTTCTTTGACTTGTAGAATATATGCTTTTTCTCCGCCGGACCGTGGAATACGATGTCCCTTTCCTTGTCTGTCAGCTGATTGAAAGGTATGTCGGTGCGCACTCCCATCTCCCTGCACACATCTGTCATGAGCGACCACATGAGGGTGTTCCATGGAGCTACCGCCCCCTCGTCTATGCTCAGGGTCTCGTCCGGGACCAGGGTCGATTCGTCCACTGTGCGTACAGTCCCGGTGCCGTCGCATTTGCGGCATGCTCCCTGGCTGTTGAAAGACAGTTCTTCCGCCGAAGGAGCATAGAAATGCTCCCCGCACTCCGGGCAGACCAGTTCCTGTCCTGCCGCTACAAGCAGTGACGGCTGGAGGTAATGTCCGTTGGGGCATCTGTGGCTGGCAAGACGGGAATAGATGAGCCTCAAGCTGTTAAGTAGTTCTGTCCCTGTCCCGAAAGTGCTGCGTATCCCGGGGATGCCGGGCCTCTGGTGCATTGCCAGTGATGCAGGCACATAAAGGACCTCGTCCACATCGGCCCTGGCCGCCTGTGTCATCCTGCGCCGGGTGTAGGTCGAAAGCGATTCCAGATAGCGCCTCGACCCCTCGGCATACAGCACCCCCAGTGCGAGCGAGGATTTGCCGGAGCCGGAGACTCCGGCGATTCCGACTATCCTGTTCAGAGGTACTTCGACATCTATGTTTTTAAGATTGTGCACTTTGGCCCCGTGCACGATGATTTTTTCAGGCCTTTCCGTATTGTCTGTCATGACGGCCTACCGACTTGGTTCTACTTGATTTTATCCTGATCTTGCGTATTGTACTCAAAGGCCTTTTATTACCGGGGCCTCAGCCTTGTCCGAAGGTACATTGCCTTCGACATAAGGCCATCCGTCTTCCGTCCACTGCAGTTTGTCCAGGAGGACTACGCGGCCTTTATCTGCAGTCGCTTTCATGTAGCCGTGGTATATCAGCCATTCCTGTCCGGCGTCATCCGTCTGGATGATGGAGTTGTGGCCCGGGCCTGCCCATGTCGCATTGCCCTGGAGCACAAGTTCGTACCCGTTGTCCAGCATGTCCTTGCCGTTCCGGTCTACATACGGCCCGAGGATGTCCTTTGACCTTCCTACGACTGTCTTGTATGTGCTTTTGGCCCCGTTGCAGCATGCGCCGACTGAGGCGAACAGATAGTAGTATTTCCCTTTTTTGTAGATGTTTACGCCTTCGAAGGCTGTTCCGCATACCTGCTTCTTCAGGACCGGTTCACCGTCCTTTCCTCGCTTCACGGACAGCCCGTCTTTTTCAAGCTCCACTGCATATATGCCGCGGAAACTTCCCCAGAACATGTAGTGCTTCCCCTTGTCCTCTATGTAGAACTGATCGATGGAGTTCTGCACGCCTATCTCTTTTGCTTCTATCAGGCAGCCGAGATCCTTGAACGGGCCCTCCGGGGATGCGGATACTGCCACCCCGACATTGCTGTTCCATTCATCGCCCCATCTCGCCCAGGAGTAGTAGAGCACATATTTCCCGTCGATATATCTTATTTCCGGTGCCCAGAGGCTGTGTTTCCCGTCCCAGGAAGGCCTGGTGGCGTCTGTGAACGCAGTGCCGGCGAATACCCAGGTCACCATGTCCTTTGACTTGAAAATCGGAATGTTGCGTGTGTCTTCCGTCCCGTATAGATAGAATGTCCCGTCCTTGTCCCTTATTACTGTAGGGTCGGGTGCGCTCCTGTCGATTACGGGGTTGGTGTATTCCTTGACGGCGATTTCCCTTTCACCGTTTTCGTCAGTCTTTGCCGTGCATGCGGCGAATACGCTTGCCGGCAGCGCAAGTCCGGCCAATGTCATGAGTAAAGCAGTGGTTTTCATTTTAATGTTTTCTGTATTGGCATTAAAAACATGTCAGATTTCCGGACAATATACGGATGTGGCCATACATCGGATTCATTTTTCCGAAAGGAAAGGCAGGTCCTGTCCGGAATGCGGATGCAATATTAGCAATCATTTTGCAAATAGAGAACATTCCGCCGGAAGTATTTGGAGGCTGTCCTGATTTTCACACTATAGATTTTATGGGGGATTTCCTTTCTCATTTGGAAAAATTCCAGACTGCGTATTATCTTTGCGCCCGCGAATACTGCAAGATTTTTAACTGGAAACAATAAAACGGAATTATATGGATACAGGAAGCCTTTCTCCGGTGAAGACATCCCGGCGGTACATTATCCTCGATGCCCTCAGGGGTTTTGCCCTGCTTGGGATATGCATGGCGAACTTCCCGGAGTTCTCCCTATATACGTTCCTCAGGCCTGAAGCCGCGGCCGCCTTCCCTTCTGCAGGGGCCGACAGAGTGATGCGCTTCCTGCTGTACTTTTTCGTGGACGGTAAATTCTACACAATCTTCTCCCTGCTTTTCGGCATAGGATTCTCCATAATCATCTCCAATGCGGAGCGGAAAGGCGTCAACGGTTTCCGTATCTTCTACCGCCGCATGGCTGTCCTGGTGCTGATAGGATTCCTGCACCTGATGTTCATATGGAGCGGGGACATCCTGATGCTCTATGCCCTGACGGGGATGCTCCTGCCTCTGTTCAGGAAGGTTTCTGACCGGGCATTGCTCTGCTGGGCCGCGGCCCTGCTCGTTATCCCTGTGGCTGTGGACACGCTGTGCTGGGTCACCGGGACATACCTTTCCGCCCCTGTCGTGGCGCTCCAGCAGGCGACCTGCGCCAAATACGGCATTACGGACGGCAACTTCGCCTACTGGCTCCGTGACGCCCAGGACTATGGTTCCGTATTCCGGTTCCTTCTGCAGGGCGCCCTGGTGAGGGTACAGGAACTGGTCGACGGGAACAGGTATTTCAAGGTGCTGGGACTGTTCCTCATAGGTTTCTATATAGGCAGGAAGCGCATATTCGCCGACCTTGACGGCAGGAGGCGGTGGCTGAAGAAGATATTCCTCTGCGGCACGGCGGCCGGACTTCCGCTTTCGGCTGTGTACGCGTGGAGCTGTATGCAGCACCATCCGCTCGGCCTTGCCGTCCACAGCATGCTGTACCTGACGAGCGTTTATCCTCTCGGATTCGCCTATGTGTCAGGGATATGCCTGCTTTACCTCAAATGGAAGGACCTGGTCCTGTGGAGACTGCTTGCCGCACCTGGCAGGATGGCACTGACCAACTACATCGGCCAGTCCCTTATCGGGATGTTCCTGTTCTACGGCATCGGGCTGGGCCTCGGGGCTTCTGTAGGACTTGTCTGTACGGAAACGGCAGTGCTTGCCGTCTATGCCTTCCAGACGGTATTCAGCCTCTGCTGGCTGAAGTTTTTCCGGTTCGGCCCCCTTGAACGGATATGGAGGATGCTCACTTACGGCAGGTTTTCCCGGCTGTGATTCAAAGGTATGCCCTGCCGCAGCGGCCGGACTATCCGTAATAAGGGTAATTATTTCGGTAATTCATTTATCAGGATAATATCAGAACAATGTATATTTGCAGCGAAAAACAAAAACGGTTATGCAAACGATAAAAGATAAGGAATTCGGGGGAGAACGCCCTCTGTTCGGTGTCCATGATGTACATCTGGACAATGTTACAATAAGGGAAGGGGAGTCCGCCATCAAGAAGTGCAGCAATATTATCGCTACCGGATGCCGTTTCAAGGGGAACTATCCCTTCTGGCATGTGCACGGCTTCACTATCAGGGACTGCTACTTCGCTGTCGGCGGGCGCTCGGCGCTCTGGTATTCCGACCATCTCCAGATGTCCGGCACAGTGATCGATGCGCCGAAGATGTTCAGGGAGATGAATGACATCGACATAGAGAATGTGGTGATGAATGACGCCGACGAGGTATTCTGGAGGTGCACCCGCATCAACGCCCGGAACCTGAAGCTCCACGGCGGCACATATCCGTTCATGTTCAGCAGCGACATATATGTCGATGGGCTCGAGAGCGACAGCAAATATGTCTTCCAGTATGTGAAGAATGTGGAGATACACAATGCGAAAATCAATACCAAGGATGCTTTCTGGGAGGTGGATAATGTGACTATCTACGATTCGGAACTGAACGGGGAGTACCTCGGGTGGCACTCGCGCAACCTCAGGCTCGTGAACTGCCATATCTCCGGCGAGCAACCCCTGTGCCATGCGCATGACCTTGTCCTCGAGAACTGTACGTTCGACGCGTCCTGCGACAGGGCTTTCGAATACTCCACCCTGCAGGCGGACATCAGGGGGGCCATCACCAATATCAAGAACCCGACATCAGGCCGTATAATCGCCGACAGGGTCGGCTCGGTGACCATAGACGGGAATATCGAGGCCCCGGCGGACTGCGTGATAGAGCAGAGGGAGAAATAGTGCGGACTCTTTCTCCCGGCCGGGGTGATGTCCTCTACATCTGCTGCTCTGGTTTCACCATGCCTTCAGGGTCAATGTAATCGCAGTTGCCCCTCTCAGAGGCAAGAGGTATGTTCTTCCTGACAATATCAATGAAAATCACGATGATGAACAGGCTGGCCGCCATCAGTCCGATGTATTGCCATTTCTCAAGAAAGATGTCGAGCAGGGATGCGTCCATCCCGAGCTCCTGTATGACTGGGGACTGGCTCAGGAGTACCGAAGAAAGGTTGTTCACCGCATGCATGAGCATGGTGAGCTTCAATGAGCCTGTCCGGTAGTACACGTATGCAAAGAGCATCCCCAGTACGAATGCCGGTATCGCCTGCCACGGGTTCAGGTGAATCACGGCAAAGAACAGTGACGACAGTATCATGGCCCATGCCGGGTGCACTTTCTGCAGCAGTCCCCTGAGCACCATCCCGCGGCATAGCCACTCCTCGAAAAACGGGGCAAAAATGACTGTCGAGACTATTGTCACCCACAACGGGCTGTCCTGCATCATGTTCTCGAACATTTCCTTCAGATGTTCAGGCATAGGCGGAAGCGCTTCGGACAGCGGGTCCACAAGCATGCTCCCCGCCAGGGTGACCACGGCGGCCATTATCGCCATGCCCCATCCTTTCAGTCTCCCGAAATGGCTGCTGTCGATGGCATATCCCGTGTCGAAGAACTGGTTCCGCCTGCTCTGGTATGATGCGTACCACATTGCCGGGAGGAACATCACCGGATAGGATATCAGCATCCCGTAGTCCGCCGCTGTACTGGCATCAGATACCATCATGAGCAGTAATGTGAACAAGTTCCCCACGCATGCCCCGATGAGCAGCATCAGGAGCAGCATCAGGCAGCCTCCTGGACCTGGTATATAATATGAGAAGCCGGAAAGCAGGTCGTATGACCTCCTGCTCGGGCGGCGGATGATCTTAGACATGGCTGTCAGGGTATGTTTATTTATTATACAGAGGTGTCGGATATACTCCCTTGTCCGCGAATTCCTGGAACTTGGCCACTACGCCCGGCCTGTCCTCCTTGAATGTCACACCGAACCAGTGCGACGGGGTGGAGAGGAGCTCGGTCTTGGCGCTGTCTTCCTTTATCATGCAGTCTATGGCGTAAGGGATGTAGAATTCGGCCTTGAGCTCGTTGATGTTCTTCGCGATGAAGTCCTCGAAAACTTTCCCGCTCTTTTCGAAATAGTCAGGGGTGAAGCCCCACATGTTCATGGATGCGAGGGCCTTGCCGTCGAGCTCGACTTTCTCTCCCTTGCTGTTGTCTCCGTATACTTTGCCGTTTTCGGCCTTGGCGATGTTGTGGTGCTCCTCTACATGTGTGAGGATGTGGTCTGCGTCAGCCTTGCAGATTCCCCTGGACACTCCGCCTGATTCGGAAAGCGTGTGGTCAAGCTCAAAGCCTATCATGCAGTAGCGTCCGGTGGAGTTTTCGTGCGCCCTGAGCCAGTCTGCCAGTATTTTGAACGATTCCTTCCCGTAGTAGTCGTCGCCGTTGATCACTGCGAACGGCTCCTTTATCACGTCCCTGGCCATAAGCACGGCATGCGCTGTACCCCACGGTTTCTGCCTTTCAGGGTTTAGCGTGTATCCAGCCGGAATCTTGTTGAGCTCCTGGATTACGAACTCGAACTGGAGCGGAGTCCCGTCAGTGCATTTCACATGGCTGTATTTTTCTTTAACCAGCTGCTCAAACTGGTCCCTGAATGAATTCCTTACTACATAAACGACTTTTCCGAAGCCTGACTGTACTGCATCGTAAATGGAATAGTCGATGATGGTCTCACCGTTCGGGCCGAGCCCGTCCATCTGTTTCAGTCCGCCATAACGGCTGCCCATTCCGGCAGCAAGAACAAGGAGTGTTGGTTTCATCTTATTATGTTTTAATGTTTTATATAGTTATTCATGTTTTTTGCCCGAGGCAGGGACAAAAATCTTTCAAAAATAGCTAATTTTGTGCAGAAAATTTCATCGTACAGCAAAAAGTGAATTGGCCCGGTAAAATATTCAACGGCCCGCACGGCGGGTTTTTCAAATTTGCGGCGGTAGCTACCGCTGTATTCGCCCTCATGATGGTATTCAAGCCGGGGACAAATGTCATCCGGTGGATACAGTCCGGCATCGAGATCCGGAGCCAGGAGAAGCAGATAAGGATGTACAATGAAGAAATCGACCGGATGGAGCAGCGTATAAAGATGCTCACATCCGACCGTGATAC
>CALVCB010000063.1 GCA_944325965.1 uncultured Bacteroidales bacterium | reverse complement strand
GGCACATTGTCAGCTGCTGCTGCCATAATTGAACTCGAACCTTCCTACCTGGATACGCTTTCCGGCAGGGTCCTGCCGGGGCTTGATGAATATTATGACGCGAAGCGCGAGCCTCATGCCTATTCTTCCTATATTAATTCCGCTCCGGCTTCAGACAGGTTCTATGATGACAATGTATGGCTGGGGATCGACTTTACGGATCTGTATCTCAGCACGTCCGACAGGAAGTATCTTGAGAAGGCCGAAATGATTTGGAAGTTCATCGAGAGCGGGATTGACGATGTGCTCGGAGGCGGGATATACTGGTGCGAGCAGAAGAAAGGCTCCAAGAACACATGCTCCAATGCCCCGGGTTCTGTGTTTGCCCTGAAACTCTACAAGGCTACGGGGAATACGCATTATCTGGAACAGGGTAAAAAACTTTATGAGTGGACAAGGAACACTCTGGTGGACACTTCCGATTTCCTCTATTTCGACAATATAAACCTTGAAGGGAAAGTCCAGACCTGGAAATTCGCATACAACAGCGGCCAGATGATCCAGGCCGGGGCCCTTCTTTACGGGATAACCGGGGAAAAAACATATCTTGAGGACGCAGAGAAGACGGCAAAGTCATGCTATGGCTATTTCTTCGAGGACTACACGGCCGATGACGGGAGCACTTTCCGCATCATGAAGGCAGGCAATACGTGGTTCAATGCAGTCATGGTACGCGGACTTATAGAGCTTTACCGTGTAGACGGGGACCGTACGTATGTGGATGCGGTCCGCAGGTCCCTCGATACGGCATGGGAGAAATCCCGCACGGAGGAAGGGCTTTTCAGCGATGACTGCAGCGGACGGAAGACAAATGAGACCAAATGGCTCCTGGTACAGGGCGCCATGGCCGAGATGTATGCCCGCATGGCCGGAGTCTGTCCGGATGCAAGATGAACTCCAATAATCTTTAATCATAAACAAACAAAGTATGCAGAAACTTATTTTACCGATTCTCTGTGCCGGGATTGCAGGGACCATGACCCTGTCGGCGCAGGAGTACAAATGCCAGAGGCCGGCGGAAGAGGACAGGCTGTTCCGTTCCGAGGCCGTAGAGGCCAAAATCGCTGAAGTGCAGGAACTACTTACGAATCCGAGGCTGGCATGGATGTTCGCCAACTGCTTTCCCAACACTCTGGACACCACTGTGCATTTCCGTAAGGACGAGGAGGACGGTATGGACGACACGTTTGTCTATACCGGCGATATACACGCCATGTGGCTCAGGGATTCCGGAGCGCAGGTGTGGCCTTATGTGCAGCTTGCCAATGATGACGAGGCCCTGCGCCGCATGATAGCCGGAGTGATCAACCGTCAGTTCAAGCTGATAAATATCGACCCTTATGCCAATGCGTTCAATGACGGTCCTACTGGCGGTGAATGGATGAGCGACAATACCGATATGGATCCCAATGTCCATGAACGCAAATGGGAGATAGACTCCCACTGCTATCCTATAAGGCTTGCTTACGGATACTGGAAGGAGACAGGGGATACCTCCGTTTTCGGGGAAGTTTGGATTGATGCGGTCAAAAACATTCTCAAGACTCTCAAGGAGCAGCAGCGCAAGGACGGTGTAGGCCCGTATTACTTCATGAGAAGGACAGAGCGCCAGCTCGACACCAAGTGCTGCAACGGATACGGCAATCCGGTAAATCCCGTAGGCCTTATCGTTTCATCTTTCAGACCGTCTGATGATGCCACTACGTTCGATTTTCTTGTACCGTCAAATTTCTTTGCCGTGACGTCCCTCAGGAAGGCAGCTGAAATCCTCACCAAGGTAAACAAGGAGAAAGCCCTGGCAAAGGAATGCCGTGACCTTGCTGACGAGGTAGAGGCCGCCCTGAAGAAATATGCCGTGGTGGAGCATCCTGAATACGGCAAGATATACGCTTTCGAGGTGGACGGATTCGGGAACGCCTACCTGATGGACGACTCGAATGCCCCGAGCCTGCTCTCCATGGCATATCTCGGAGATGTCGATGTAAACGATCCTGTCTACCAGAATACCAGAAGGTTCGTATGGAGCGAGGATAATCCTTACTTTTTCAAGGGCACTGCCGGTGAAGGCATAGGCGGACCGCATGTAGGATACGACATGATCTGGCCTATGAGTATCATGATGAAGGCTTTCACATCGCAGGACGATGCTGAAATCAAATGGTGCGTGGAGACACTGATGAAAACTGATGCCGGTACAGGGTTCATGCACGAGTCTTTCCATAAGGACAATCCGGAGAAGTTCACCCGTGCCTGGTTCGCATGGCAGAACACCCTGTTCGGGGAACTCATCCTGCACCTTATCGATGCCGGAAAACTCGATCTCCTCAACAGTATTACAGTAAAATAATGTATTGGAAAATACCCTTGAATGTCATCCCGAGCGAAGCCGGGGGTAAATACAGAAAGGGTATTTCCAGTTAAAGATTCGGATTATGTCATTTAAGAAATTTATTTACACTGCTGCGGCCATGTTCATGGCTTTTCCTGCCATGTCATCGGCAGCTGATACCCCGCGTCCAGAATATCCACGTCCGCAGCTTGTGCGGGAGGACTGGGTGAACCTCAACGGCACGTGGAGCTACGAATTTGACTTCTCCCGTTCAGGTATGGACCGTAAACTGTATGAAAGCAAGGGCTTCGAGGGCAGGATCACTGTTCCTTTCGCCCCTCAGAGCGAGCTGTCCGGTGTAGGATATAAGGATTTCATACCGGAGATGTGGTACCACAGGACCATAAGCGTTCCGCAGGACTGGTCCGGGAAAAGGATAATACTGCATTTCGGTGCTGTAGACTATATCGCGTCTGTATATATTGACGGGAAGATTGCAGGACGCCACTGGGGCGGTTCCTCATCTTTCTCAATTGACATCACCAGGATGGTCTCCCCCGGCCAGGATCATGATCTCGTGGTGCGCGTAGAGGATGACGAGCGTTCCGGACAGTATGCAAAAGGCAAGCAGTGCGGCAGGTTCGCCTCTTTCGGATGCGAATATACCAGGACTACGGGCATCTGGCAGACCGTATGGATGGAACCTGTGGCCAGGACAGGGCTCAGGGATGTGTATATCGTCCCGGATCTCGACCAGAGCCGTTTTGTCGTGGAGCCTTCCTACTATGGACTTGAAGCCGGGCAGCAGTTCCGGGTTACGGTCAAAGACGGTGACAAGGTAGTGAGCCGCAAGACCGTTCCGGCTTCAGCCCAGACCTCTGCGGAACTCACAGTAAAGAAGGTCAAAACATGGTCGCCAGAATCTCCATTCCTGTATGATATTGATCTGGAAGTGCTTGACGCAGATGGTAATGTGATAGACGCAGCCGCTTCCTACTCCGGCATGAGGAAGATACATATCGTTGGAAACCGGATTTACCTCAACAACGAACCGGTATACCTCAGGTTTGTCCTCGACCAGGGATTCTATCCTGACGGCATCTGGACAGCCCCTACCGACGAGGCCCTGAAGAAGGACATAGAACTTTCCATGGCGGCCGGATTCAACGGGGCCCGTCTGCATCAGAAGATGTTTGAGCCTCGTTTCCATTACTGGGCCGACAGGCTCGGCTACCTCACATGGGGAGAATCGGCAAGCTGGGGTGCCAATATCAACAACTCTCTCAGTGCCCGTAACTTCCTTACAGAGTGGGAGGAGACCGTCATCCGCGACAGGAACCACCCTTCGATAATCATGTGGACCCCGTTCAATGAGACCTGGGAGCATCCTGAAAACCGTGAGGCCGCAAGGGAAGCATGCAGGATGGTGTCTGATGTCTACAGGCTCACCAAGAATCTTGACTACAGGCCTTGCCATGACGTAAGCGGGAACTATCACGTGATGACAGATGTATTCTCCGTGCACCAGTACATGCAGGACCCTGCAGAGCTCGAGAAGTGGCTCTCTCCTGTGGACGGTCACGTAAGGCAGCATGACCTCGCCAACAGGGAGGTCGAGTATGACGGCCAGCCTTATCTTGTTGACGAATACGGCGGTATCAAATGGGTCGTGGGCCAGGAGTTCTCTGAAATATCATGGGGATATGGCAATGCTCCGAAAACTATTGAGGAGTTCTACAGCAGGCTTGAGGGCCTGACAGACGTCATCCTCGGGTTCGACCATATATGCGGCTATTGCTATACACAGCTCACTGACGTGGAACAGGAGCAGAACGGTATCTACAACTACGACCGCACCCCTAAGTTCGACATGGAGAAGATCCGTGCCGTGTTCACTAAGGTTCCGGAAGGCTTCAAGTAGCGGACGGATTTCTTTTTGGCCGTGCGGCCAAATATGCTGCAGCGCCGAGAGCAAAGTAAGTTTACTTGCATTGCTCTCGGCTTCTTACGTATATTTGACCACTTCGTGTCCACATATACTGTTGCGCCTCGGCAGAGCAAATAAAATTTGTTCTGCACTCGGCTTCTGCGTATATTTGTTGTATTCCTGAATAATTTATCAGACTATCAACTTTTTATAAGAAACTCGCACGAGAACGGGCAACGGATAAGAAAATGCCGGACTGTTCGGAAGCGCCATATTTCTCATGCTTTCAAATAACGCTTTATCTCATTTGCAAAGGTAACATTTCTTTTTGAAAGAGCTTCATAAAAAGTCCGCAATCTCATAGAATAAACATATCGGGAAGTGCAAGGCATACCGCAGCCGAGTCCCCATAACCACAGGCAAAGGTAATTCGTGTTCTTTTCGTACAAGCAAGGCCAAGCCCTTCTGGTTCGTGGAAAAAATCATCCTCGCCCGGAGGGCTTGCGGTATTTTTTCCCGAAGCCTTGCATGTACGGAACACGACCTTTTTAAGCCTGTAGTTATGGGAACTCCGGCCCCGAAAAGCCGGACTAACAAAAAATCAATCTCATGTTACAGAAAGAAAAGAAAAAGTATACGGTGGAAACACTCAAGCCACTGAACGTTCTGTATGATCGCGAACATAGGCTGACACAACAGGACGTGGATATGGTCAACAACTATGTGGAACTCATCGAGCAGACCCGTTCGGAGCTTACCCCAAAAATCGGTGACAGACTGGTATATGTAACCGAACACGGGGATTATTACGGGCATGCCCTTATTGATGACAGGCACACAAAAGAAGGATATTTTTCCGTTTGTGAAGAACCTTATGTACCTTTCGTATGGGAAGAGGACGGGAATATCCGTCTGAGTGTCAGCGGAGGCGCATTCCATTCCGTAAATCCGAAAGACATGAAATTTCTGAAATGGACGGAAGGCGCATTCAAGAACTGGGGGCATTGCGGAGGATGCGCCAACGGCACGGTGACATTCCTGGCGAGAGTGCCGTTATGGTTCTATGCCGAACCCAATCCCAGGTATGCCGGCTTCACTACCGAAACCTACCGGAAGTTTTATCTGAACAAAAGGAAGGAATCGGAGAAAGGCAATCTCTATCAGAGCTTTGATATCGCTTTCCGTAACGAATCCGAGTTCCAACAATTCCTGAAGGACTACGAAGGAACCGTGTTCAAGGGCAACCGGGAAAACCAGGTCGTGCTCTGGTGCTTCCGCCATGAAAACCGGTTCCTGACATGGCACGAGTGGGACAAGATAGATGCCCCCTCCGTGGAACGCCGGCTCAATTTCTTCCCCGAACAGGTGAAACTGATCAAGGACATGGACAGCCACATCACCTATTGTTACCGGCTCAAGCCCGAAAATAATAATCTCTAAAACATACAATCATGCAGACAACGACAGCAATGACAGCAGGCAGCCAGACTGACCTGCTCACAGGAATCCTTAACGTGCAGATAAGGAACGAGGAAAAAATCACGGAACAAGACAGACGGTACTGCCAACGGCAGCAGGAACTGCTCTACAAGACGCTCGACCAGATAGACAAGTGGTACGCCATCTTCAGGGAAGACGCGGAACGATACCGTGAAGAGAAGAAATTCACCTATGAGGACAACGGCAAAATCTCCATACGGAACTTCCATTTCAACTACAACGAAAAAGAGGATTACACTCACAATGAGTTCAAACCGTTCGACATCATCAATGAGCTTGTGGACAGCAACTGTAATGCCAACGCCAATTTCGCCAACCGCATCGTCTCCTACTTCAACAAGACCTACAATGTGGCGGTTCCCGTACCGGAGATTGACGGGAAAACGCTACGCATGGGCTTCCGTCCCGTCTATGAGACCTATGTGGATGCCGTCATTGAACATCTCGGAGGCAAGAGTTTCCGGGAAACGGCTGAGGAAGAACTGCTGGCCCGTTTCCTGAAGACGGCACAGCCTTCCCGCTGGAGCAAGGTCAAGCCGGAACTGAAAAATGACAGGATCATCCTGCCGAACATACTCCGGTTCGACGACTTCTACATCCAGCATTGCCAGCAATACCATCTCTGTTACAGTTACGACGGAAATCTGGAAAACATCTGTGAAGGAGTCGCTTATGGAGCCGACGACATACTCAACGGCAGTTCCAAAATAATCATGGGCTTCGACAGTCATGACGTGGACATTTCACAATGGTACAATCTCACCCTGTCCAACGCCGAGCAGATCAAGTTCTACAAGAACGGACGCATCGACATCCGCTTCAAGGACGGCCAGACCGCCGGGAACTGCTACAGACGGCTGCGGCTGGACGAAATCACGCTTCCGGAAGACTGATTCATGAAAAAAATATTCCGGCACCCCGTAAGGCATCCTTGCGGGGTGTCTTCGTTTCCAACCATCAAGACAGTAAAGACATGTATGCCATCATACCACAGAAAATACCGCAGGACAGGCGTGCCGAAGTCAACGAGAAGATACTTTTCGCCATAGACTCCGGCAAGGACCTCATCCCGAAAGAAAGCATCTACAACTGCTACACGGGCATCGGAGGACTGCACAACCTCAGACAGTCGGACTTCGCCAGCTACCACGAATACGCCGAGGCCAAGAAGGAGACCGAGATGGGACAGTTCTTCACCCCGCACGGGATATGCCGCGACATGGTGGAGGCCCTTTCCCCCGCATCGACGGAAATGGTACTTGACATGTGCTGCGGCATGGGGAACTTCTTCAACCACCTGCCCAACCCGCACAACGCCTACGGCTTCGACATAGACGGCAAGGCGGTGGCCGTCGCCAGACACCTCTACCCAGAAGCCCATATCGAGAAATGCGACATCCAGCAATACCGGCCCGAACAGCGTTTCGACATCGTCATAGGCAACCCGCCCTTCAATCTGAAGTTCGACTACAGGCTGTCGCAGGAATACTACATGGACAAGGCCTGCGACGTGCTCAACCCGGCAGGAATCCTGATGATCATCGTCCCGCTCTCCTTCATGCAGAACGAGTCCTGGGAAAAGACCCGTGTGGCGGGCGTCAACTCGAATTTCTCTTTCATCGGGCAGACCCGTCTGGATCCGGAAGCCTTTGCCTCCGTGGGGGTGCATGACTTCGCCACAAAGGTCATGGTATTCCTGCGCCGTTCCCTCCACATCGAAATGCAGCCCTACAACGCGGAAGAGTTTGTCAGTATGGAGGAACTGAAGGAACGCATAGCCGAAGCGCGGAGCATGAAACACCGCCTGCGCCTTCAACTGATGCGGGAGTCCAACCATATAGACAAGGAGGAACTGGAAAAGTTCGAATACAGGCTGGCCAAGTACATGTACGAACTGAAGGCGCACCCCGTACTCAACAGGCACATCAAGAAGGCGGAGGCCCTGGTCACGAAATTCCGCAACCAGAAACCGCCGGAAGACGCCACCAGGGAGCAGATGAAAGAATGGGAACGCAAAAAGCTGACTACGGGCAAGGTCCTGAGCATCATATATAAGTACATCACCTCGCAGAACGTGGTGCCGCGCAAGGAAGTCGCGCTGGTGAAGACCTCCTATGGCTTCAAGCTGAAACAGTACGCTCCCCGCCTGCTCGACAGGGTCACGCACAAGGCGGCAGGCATCAACGACCTCGTGCTGGGACGTGCCGGACTGCCCGTGCCGGAACTTCCGACAGAAAAGAACATGGGCCAGATCCGTGCCGCCGAGAAACTGATACGGCGCAAACGGAGGCAGTATGAAATGCAGAGCCGGCAGTTCACGGAAATGGAGGAAGATGCCGGCCTGAAAGAATACCTGGACCGGTGCACATTCATCAACAAGGACGGCGAGGCCTGCGAATTCACCTCCCTGCAGAAGCACGACCTGAATCTCGTGTTGCAGAAACGCTACGCCCTGCTGAACTGGCAGCAGGGTTCGGGCAAGACCGCCGCCGTCTATCACCGGGCGAAATACCTGCTCAAGTTCCGCAAGGCAAGGAACGCCGTCATTCTGGCACCGGCCATCGCCGTCAACATGACCTGGATACCGTTCCTCGCCGCAAACCGGGAACAGTTCCGTACCATACAGACAGCCGGCGACCTTGACAATGTTCCGGAAGGGATGTTCCTTGTCGTCTCCACCTCCATGCTCCGCAAGCTTAAAAGAGGCCTGAAGCGTTTCATAAAACGCGCTTCAAGGAAGTTGTGCCTGGTCTTCGACGAGTCGGACGAAATCACCAACCCCACATCGCAGCGTACAAGAAACGTCCTGTGCATATTCCGGAGGCTCAAGTACAAGATACTCGACACCGGGACGACCACGCGCAACAACATCGCGGAACTGTACAGCCAGTTCGAGCTGCTCTACAACAACTCGGT
>CALVCB010000062.1 GCA_944325965.1 uncultured Bacteroidales bacterium | reverse complement strand
ATTGTCATATATGAAATACCCTTTCTACATTATCATTCTGCTGGTCCTGGGACTGGTGTCGTGTTCCGGACAGCAGGGAGAATCAGTCACATACGAGATCAAACCCAGGGAGGAGCTTCCCGTTGACGATGACAGAGGCTTCACGAGGATTTTCCTTGCCGGGACCATCGACATGGGAAACAGTGTGGACTGGCAGGCGCAGCTGAAAGAGTATTTTTCAGGGAAGGAGGGCAAGTACATATTGTACAATCCCCGCCGCGGCTCATGGAACGGGGGAGCGGACGGTGAAATGGAGTACCAGGTGAACTGGGAGCTGGAGCATCTGGAGAAGGCCGACATCATCATTATGAACATCCTCGGGAGCAGCAAGTCCCCGATAACCCTTCTGGAGATGGGGCTGCATGCCCGCTCCGGGAAGCTGTATGTCGCCTGCGAACCTTCATTCTACCGCTATGACAATGTACGGATAACCTGCGACTTCTACGGCATCCCCCTCTACGGCTCTTTAGAGGAGCTCCTTCGGGACCTTCCTCTGTGACCGCACCGCTGTTTTTTGCATTTTTTTCTTCTTTTTATGCTCCGGAGGTGTATATTTGTATGATTTTGTCGCGTGATGCGGCAGCAAGTGTACGTTAAACCTACCTGATATGAAAAGAATATTTCTTGTCTTGACTTTGGCCATGCTTGTTACTTCATGTAAGCAGCTGAATCCTTTTCTCGGTGAATGGAATACGCCATACGGGATTCCTGATTTCGGGTCTATCAAGGAGTCGGACTACATTCCGGCCGTCAAATTCGGCATCAGACAGCAGGAGGGGCAGATAGACGCCATCATCGCCAACGGCAACGCCCCTGATTTCGAGAACACCGTCGCGGCCTATGAGCTTTCCGGCGAGATACTCGACAGGGTGACCGGGGTGCTTTTCAACCTGTCCGAATCCGATGCCACGCCTTCCATGCAGAAGATTGTGGAGAAGGTGATACCGATGCTCACGGAGCACAATGACAATGTCTTCATGAACCCGTACTTCTTCGCCAGGGTGGACGAGCTCTACAGGGACCGCGACAGCCACGACCTTACCGTAGAGCAGAGGATGACCCTTGAGAAGCTCCACAGGATGTTCATCGACAACGGGGTCAACCTCGAGCCCGATGCGCAGGCCCGCCTGCGGGAAATAAACAAGGAGCTTGCCGTGCTGGAGCAGCGTTTCGGGAACAACGTGCTTTCTGCCACCAATGCTTTCCGCCTGGTGCTTACAGATACTTCTGAAACAGCGGGCCTTCCGGCTTCGGTCCTTTCTGCCGCTGCCTCGGAGGCTTCGCGTGAGGGGATTACGCCACGTGAGGCCGCCAGAATGAAAGGCATCCGGGAGCAGGATGTCGCTCCGGGCGGGCCATGGCTCTTTACCCTGCACAACGCAAGCTATGTCCCTTTCATGACCGGCAGCTCGCGCAGAGACCTCAGGGAGAAGATGTTCAGGGCATACTCGACCAGATGCAATGCTGCCGGGAGTATTGACAACAGGCCGGTAGCGCTGGATATCATCAAGTTACGCATAGAGAAAGCAAAACTGTTGGGTTATTCTGTCCCTGCGGAGCAGATACTTTCTGACAAGATGGCGCATGACCCGAGGACTGTGGATGCTTTTCTCGGGAAGATATTCCCGGCGGCAGTACGCCAGGCCAGGGCTGAAATAGAGGACATGCAGGCCCTTATGGACAAAGACGTCCAGGCCGGGCTGCTCCCGGATGACAGCACGTCGGTGATAAGGCCGTGGGACTGGGCCTATTATGCCGAGAAGGTCCGCCAGGAGAAATATGCCCTCAATGAGGACCTTGTCAGGCCGTATTTCAGGATGGAGAATGTACGGGAAGGAGTGTTCAATACCGCTCACCGTCTCTATGGGCTCAATTTCAGGCAGCTCGACAGCATACCTCTTTACCATCCGGACGTAGAAGGATTTGAGGTGACGGACAGTGACGGGTCCCTTGTAGGTGTCCTCCTTACTGATTATTATACCCGCAGCACCAAGAGGGGCGGGGCCTGGATGAGCAATTTCCGGAACCAGTACAGGACAAAGAAAGGGGAGGACGTCCGTCCTGTGATCGTGAATGTGGCCAATTTCCCTAAGCCGTCCGACGGAATGCCTTCGCTCCTTTCCATAGACGAAGTCGGGACGATGTTCCATGAATTCGGGCACGCCCTGCACGGCCTTCTGAGCCAGTGTACATACAAGGATGTAAGCGGGACCAATGTGGCCAGGGATTTCGTCGAGCTCCCGTCCCAGATAAACGAGAACTGGGCTTTCCTCCCTGAAGTGCTCAAGACATACGCGCATCACTACAGTACGGGGGAGGCTATCCCTGACAGCCTGATAACCAAGATTTCCGTATCGAGGAATTTCAATCAGGGCTTTATGACCACGGAGCTTGTAGCAGCCGCCATCCTCGACATGAAATGGCACGAACTGGGTTCAATATATGTCCCTCAGGACTGTCCGTATGCATCGCAGACTGATGCTCCGGCAGACTCGACAGGGCGGAACAAGGGGCTCAAGGTCATCGACCCGGATAAATTCGAGGCATTTGCAATGACGCAGGCCGGCCTGCCGGAGGAGATTATCCCGCGTTACCGCACCACATATTTCAACCATATCTTCAGCGGCGGATACAGTGCCGGGTATTACAGCTACCTGTGGGCGGAGGTGCTTGACAAGGATGCATTCGAGCTGTTCCGCAGGAAAGGGGCGTTCAACATCTCCACGGCCCGCTCCTTCCGCGAGAACATCCTCGAGAAGGGAGGCAGCGAGGACCCTATGACCCTCTACCGCCGCTTCCGCGGCTCCGACCCCGATCCTGACGCCCTCCTCCGCGCAAGGGGCCTTAAATGAAAGCCTGTATCCAATCAATAAAGACAAAAAACAGACGGCTCCCTGAGAGAGCCGTCTGTTTTTTGTCTGTTTAAAGGTAATTATTTCTTGTCGACCTTCTCTTCCTCTACCGGAGCTTTCCCTACCTTCACGACATCGATGTCGAAGATGAGTGTAGAGTTAGGACCGATCTTGCCCATAGGGCGGGAGCCGTATGCGAGAGAGTCAGGAATGAACAGCTGGATTTTTCCGCCTTCACCTACGAGCTGGAGACCCTCGGTCCATCCTTTGATTACCCTGTTGAGCATCATCTTGACCGGCTCTTTGGTCTTGTCGCTTGCATCGAATTCGGTACCGTCGATGAGGGTTCCGGTGTAGTGTACGTATACGGTATCCTTAGGACCTGCCTTTACATCATTACCGGCTTCGATGATCTTGTACTGCAGACCGCTCTGTGTAACCTCCACGCCGACTTTCTTGCCGTTCTCGCTGAGGAACTCCTCGCCGATCTTCTTGTTTACGGCTGCCGTGTATTCGTTCCTTGCGCTGATGTACTTGTTGAACAGGGTGTTCATCATTTCAGGGTTGACATCGAGCTGCGCGTTGAATTCAGGGCTGTTCATGTCGCCTTCGGCCTTGATGAAGTCCATCATTCCTTTCTTGATCTGGGCGAAGTTCAGGTCATCACCGAAGTTGTTGTACTTGATGAAATAGCCGAAGTTCACTCCGATAAGGTAGCTCACTGAATCGGTCGTTGCCTGTGAAGGAAGCTCTACGTCCACATCCACTTTAGGTGTGCTGCCTGAATTGCAGGCGGCCGTCATTGCCACTGCAGCGGCGGCTGCAGCGATGATTTTGGTTGTTTTCATTGTCCTATTGTTTTAATATTGTCGTCATTTTACCCGATTTGTCCCGCCTGGCCGGCGGGACAAATCGTACAAAGATACTCAAAAATATTAGAATCTGTTTTGAATTTTCCCGAAAATTCTTTCAGGCATAGGATTAAACGCCTGTTTTAATCCTGTTGGTCTCTTTCGGAAGTATTTCTTCGGCGGTAAGGGCCGGAGCCTTGCCGCTGCAGGACACCCTCATGGCGAGAAGTCCGAGCAGGGCTGCGCTTGCCGAAGCAATAAGGATGCTGATCTTACCGATGTCAATGAGGCTTCCTGAGGAGAAGGCCAGGTTGTTTATGAATATCGACATTGTGAAGCCGATGCCCCCGAGTATGCTGATGGAGGCCATCTGCGTCCATGTGACCCCCGTAGGCCTTGCCGCGAGCTTCATCTTTATGCTTATGAAGCTGAAAATGAATATTCCTGCCGGCTTGCCTATGAGGAGGCCGAGGACGATCCCGAGGGTGACAGGGGACAGCCCGCCGGACGAAATGCTGCTGAAGTCAAGGGCGACACCGGCGTTGGCCAGGGCGAAAAGCGGCATGATGATGAAAGTGACGATAGGGTGCAGCTTGCTCTCGAACCTGTGCAGGAGCGGGTCCACGCTCTTGAGCTCTGTGCTCATGCTGTGGATGATGTGCTGCTGTTCGGGGCTTGTGAGCACGTTGGTCTTGCGGTTGCTCGTAATCTTGAATTTCTCAAGCAGCAGGCTGATCCTGCTCTGGAAACGTATTTCGTTGATGCTCCCTTTTGACGGGATGACCATGGCGAGGAGCACCCCTGCGATGGTAGCGTGGATACCGGAGCGGTATGTGAAATACCACATCACTATCCCCGGGACGATATACAGGTACTTGTTCTTCAGTTTGAGCGCATTGAAGGCGGCCAGCACGGCCAGTATGATGCCCGCGTATGCAAGGAATTCAAGGTGCAGCGCATGGGCCGGGTAGAACACTGCGAGAACGATTATCGCCCCGATGTCATCGACTATCGCAAGGGCGGTCAGGAATACTTTCAGGCTCGGCGGGACCCTGTCACCGAGCAGGGACAGGATGCCTATGGCGAAGGCTATGTCCGTGGCCATGGGGATGCCCCAGCCCTGGACGCTCTCCGGATGCCCCGCATTGCAGGCCCAGTATATCCCGGCAGGCACCAGCATGCCACCGAGTGCGGCGACTATTGGCAGTGCGGACCGCTTTATGGACGAGAGCTGCCCCACGAGCATCTCCCTCTTTATTTCAAGTCCCACTACGAAGAAGAAAATGGCCATCAGGGCGTCATTGATCCAGTATCTCAATGTCATCTCTATCGAGAAATCCCCGATGCCGATGCTGGCGCTGGTCTCCCACAGCCTGTCGAACCATTCCCCTCCCGGGATGCTTGCGAGGGTCACCGCGATTACCGCGCAGATGAGCAGCAGGATGCCACCTGTGGATTCGTTGTGGAAGAAGGTGTTGAAAATGTGAAGGATTTCCCTGTTCCGGTAGCCAGAGAACCTGTGCGCCTTGGCGCTGTCATGGTTTGTTGTTTCTGATGTGGAGTTCATGGTTGTTCCGGGATCGGATCTGTTGGCATTAAATTCTTTGAATTTCCGTGCAGATGCCGGATATTCATAACTGCAAAGATACAATTTAGTTACGGAATTTCCTTGTCTGATATGAAATAATGCCTGTCTATTATTTGGTAAGCTCAGAATAATATTATACCTTAGTGATGGCTAATTTTTTTCATAATGGATATTGACTCATCTACGCTTCGGTCGAAGCTGAAGGAATTTTTCGGTTTTGATTCATTCAAGGGGGATCAGGAGAAGATCATAAGGCATCTGGTATCCGGAGGCAGCGCCTTTGTCATTATGCCTACTGGCGGAGGTAAGTCACTGTGCTACCAGCTTCCGGCACTTGTCATGGAGGGTACTGCGATAGTCATATCCCCTCTCATCGCCCTGATGAAGAACCAGGTCGACGCGATACGCGGCTTCGTGTCAGGGAACGAGGGCATAGCCCATTTCCTGAACTCGTCACTCTCCCGCACCCAGCTCGCCGAGGTCAAGGAGGACCTCGTGTCAGGCGCGACGAGGCTGCTGTATGTGGCTCCCGAATCCCTTACGAAGCCGGAGAATATAGCCCTGCTCAAAGAGATACACATATCTTTCTATGCCGTTGACGAGGCGCACTGCATCTCGGAGTGGGGGCATGACTTCAGGCCGGAGTACAGACGAATCAAATCCATTATAGAGGAAATAGGCCCGGCCCCCGTCATAGCTTTGACGGCAACTGCCACACCGAAAGTCCAGAGCGACATCCAGAAGAATCTCGGCCTTCTCGACGCCAAGGTGTTCAAGTCCTCATTCAACAGGCCTAACCTGTATTACGAAATCAGGGACAAGTCCGATCCCAAACGTGAGATAATCAAGTTCATAAAGCAGAATCCCGGGAAGTCCGGCATAATCTACTGCCTGAGCCGCAAAAAGGTTGAGGAACTTGCCGAGCTCCTCAATATCAACGGTATAAAGGCCCTTCCATATCATGCCGGACTGGATGCGAAGACCAGGGCCGAGAACCAGGACAGGTTCCTGATGGAGGAGGTGGACGTGATAGTGGCCACCATCGCCTTCGGCATGGGGATAGACAAGCCGGATGTGCGTTTCGTCATCCATTATGACATACCCAAGAGCATAGAGGGGTACTATCAGGAGACGGGCCGTGCGGGTCGCGACGGGAAGGAGGGCGTTTGCATAGCTTTCTACAGGTACAAGGATATACAGAAGCTGGAGAAGTTCATGCAGGGCAAGCCGGTGGCGGAGCAGGAGATCGGCAAGCAGCTCCTTCTGGAGGTCGTGGCCTATGCCGAGTCCAACCAGTGCCGCAGGAAACTCCTGCTCAACTATTTCGGTGAGGACTATACCCAAGATAACTGCGGGGCGTGCGACAACTGCCTGCATCCCAGGACCACTTTCGACGGACAGGAAGATATGCGCCTGGTGATAGAGCTGGTGCAGTCTATACCGGAGCATTTCAAGATAGAGCATCTTGCAAACATACTGGCAGGTGAGTCCAACTCCCTGATCAAGTCGTACCGGCACGACAAGCTGGAGCTGTTCGGCGCAGGGAAGGACCATTCGATGCGCTTTTGGTGCGCGGTCATACATCAGGGGCTCATCCTCCATCTTCTTTCCAAGGATATAGAGTCCTATGGCCTGATTTCTGTCACCAATAAGGGCATTGACTTCTACGACCACCCTTATCCTCTCATGCTCACAGGTGAGCGCGATTTCGTGGAGGGGGAGGATGACGACGATGACGTCCCGTCCGGGGCAAAAGGCGGAGGTGGCGGCGATCCCGCCCTGCTTTCGATGCTCAAGGACCTGAGGCACGACATGGCCCACAGGCTGAAACTGCAGCCGTGGGTGATTTTCTCCGACGCATCCCTCGAGGACATGTCCATAATGTACCCGGTGACGGAGGATGAACTGAAGAACTGCCAGGGCGTAGGGGAAGGCAAGGCGAAGAAGTTCGGCGCAGAATTCCTAAAGCTCATCGGCAGGTATGTCGAGGAGAATGAGATCACCAGGCCTGACGATTTCGTGGTCAAGTCCATAGTCAACAAGTCCGCCAACAAGGTTTTCATCATCCAGAGCGTGGACCGCAAGCTGCCCCTTGATGACATCGCCGAGGCAAAGGGGCTGGAAATGGACGAGCTTATGGACGAACTGGAGGCGATAGTTTATTCGGGCACAAGGCTCAATCTCAACTACTACATAGAGCAGAACCTTGATGATGACACCGTTTCGGACATATATGACTATTTCATGGAGGAGGCGGAGTCCGACTCCATAGAAGATGCCATGAAGGAGCTCGGAAGCGGCTACGAGGAGTTCGAAGTGCGCCTTGTGCGCCTCAAGTTCCTGTGCGAGGTGGCGAACTGATTCTCCGGAAAATTTCCGTGGAGGCCCTGGTCCTTTCACCAGATTTTATTATACCGGCCCGGACAATACCAACAATTTGGGATTGTCCGGGCTGCTCCTCTCATGTACTTTTGCACCCGAAAACAACCTGATGCAAAAGATGAGATTCAATCCAATTCTTTATGCAATCGCCTTCTTAGCCTTATCGACTAACATACAGACGTTTGCACAGTCACAGACAGATGTCGACACAGTAACCGGAGCTACTTCAGTTTCTACCGGCACCTCAGAAAATCACCAGGGCAGCGGTCCTGAAACGTCCGGACTGTCCGGGCAGAAACAGAAAAAGGGTTTCCTGAACCGGCTGTCCATAGGCGGTTATGGTGAGGCCGTCATGACCTATAACGCGTACAGCGACAATTTCGGCATTTATTCATCCCCTCAGCACTATGCCGATTCGAAAGGCCATGCCCGTTTCGACCTCCCGCATGTAGTGGTAATGCTCGGATATGATTTCGGGCGCGGATGGACCCTCGGCATGGAGATAGAATTCGAGCACGGCGGAGTCGAGGCTGCTGTCGAGCGTGAGAACGAAGAGGCCGGGGAGTTCGAGAAAGAGATAGAGCGGGGCGGTGAAGTGGCCCTGGAGCAGTTCTGGATACAGAAGACGTTCTTCCCGCAGCTGAACCTGAAAGCAGGGCACATCATTGTCCCTGTCGGACTTACCAACACTTATCACCTTCCTACGCAGTTCTTTACGGTCTACAGGCCGGAAGGGGAGAACACCATCATTCCGTGTACATGGCACGAGACCGGGATCAGCCTCTGGGGAAAGGCCGGCCACTGGCGCTATGAGCTGATGATGGTGGCAGGGCTCAACTCCATGATGTTCTCCACATCCGGATGGGTCCACGACGGTTCCGCATCCCCGTATGAATTCAAGGTGGCCAACAGGCTTGCAGGTGCTTTCCGTGTGGATAACTATTCGGTGAAAGGCCTGCGCATGGGCCTGAGCGGGTATGTCGGGGACAGTTTCAACAACGACATCACCACCAACACTGCCACGCGCTATGAAGGTGCCCGCGGGACCGTGGCGATAGGAGCCTTCGATTTCGAGTACAATGACCATAACATCGTCGCACGCGGAAGCGTCGACTACGGCCGCCTCTCTGATGTGGCCTACATAAACAGTATGAACTCTTCGTCCAACCATACCGACTCCTCCCCTTATGCCCACTCCCTTGTCGGCAGGGCAGCATTCGCCGCAGGCGCGGAGGTCGGCTATGATTTCTTCTCCCTGTCCCCGAGGCTGAAAGACCAGAAATTCTATGTCTT
>CALVCB010000061.1 GCA_944325965.1 uncultured Bacteroidales bacterium | reverse complement strand
TGCTAAAGAGCAGAGGACGGCAGCGGCCTTTAATAGAAATTGTTTCATATATTATTAGTTTTAATGTAACTTAACGTTGTTTTTTCGGTCATCCTGTCCGGCAGAAATGACAATCCGGGTCGTACGGTCCGTACCCTTCCCGGATACCTCCGGCAAAGGTATTTTATAAGTTTTTCGGGTAATGCAACAAATCGGACATCTTCTGCACCGATTAAGACAAATGTCCAAAAATTTCTAGAAACTGTTTAAAATGATTTGAATATAAATTTTATGAGAAATTTCCGAGAAGAAAATTTCTGGATTTTTGAAAAGGATAGTTGAGCTATCCGACTGAAAAAATCCGGGAAATTTATACCGGAAAGGTCCATAAAAGAATTTTTGAAAAAATTTCAAACAGTTTCTATATTTGAATCATTATAAGGCAATATACCACATAAAGCCATATGCTGCGCAATATCCTGATCCATACCGTACTCCTGCTTGCCGGGGCCTCTGTCCTGTCTGCACAGCCGGACTATCCTTTCGGCTTCCGCAACCTCCCGGTGGCTACCGGAAGGCCTGTCCCCGCATACACCGCGGTCCAGGACAGCAGCCGTTTCCTTTGGATAGGCACAGGGAACGGACTGATGAAATATGACGGCTACAGGTCTGCCGTCTACCGTTTCCGCCAGGGCGATACGACCTCACTCTGCCATGACCATGTCAATGCCCTGCTGTATTGTCCCGAATACGGAAAAATGGTGGCCGGGACCGATGCCGGGGTGTCCGTATACGACTTCGGCAGTGACAGCTTCTATACACTGAAGGCCTGCGGGTACCGCCAGGTGAAATCATTGCTCCGTGACGGGGATGACCTGTGGATCGGCACTGCCGACGGCCTGTTCCGCTTCCGGACCCCAGGCGGCCTGCCTTCTTCGGTTTCGGAGCCGGAAATGATCCTGGACCTCCCTTCGCCATACATTGCCTGTTGCCGGAAGATCGGGACTGACCTCTGGTTCGGGTCATACGACTGGGTCTACCGTATCGGCAGCGACGGGAAGATGGAAAAGTTCCCCATCCCGTACCGGGACAGGTACCACAACAACCTTGTCATTGACATCAGCCCCGACCCAGCATCCCCTTCCTCCGGCACCATCCTCCTCGGGACGGAGCACGGCCTGATCCGGTATTCCCCGCATGACGGCACCGCCTCCATGTACCTTGAGGACATCCCTGTGAAATATTTCTTCCGCTACAGCGGCGACATGACGTGGATCGGTACGGACAACGGCCTTTTCATCACTGACAATGCCGGCAATTTCGTCCGTTACAGCCACCTCTCCGGCAACAGCTCCTCCCTCCCGAACAATGTCGTGTGGTCCGTATTCAGGGACGGCCAGGACAATATCTTCGTCTGCACCGACCACGGTGTTTCGGTGGCCGAGATCTCCTCCGGATATTTCTTCCGCCGGGTCGGGGGCCTGTCTTCGGACGGGGACGGCATGGACGTGAGTGTGATGGCCTTTGACCCGGACGGCAACCTATGGTCCGGTGGAATGAACGGCCTTATCAGGGAGCGTCCCGGCGGGAGGCCTGGCCTCTGGTACAAGTCAGACAGGGGGCCGTCGGGCATGCGCCTCTCGCACAACAAGGTGCGGGACCTCTACAATGACGGCTCCGCCATGTGGTCCGTCTCCGACGGCGGTCTCGACAGGATAGACTACATCTCCGGCAGGGTAAGGCATTTCAATATAATGGAGCCTTCCGGACGCTATGCATCCAACTGGATGTACAACATTTCCGAGGACCGTTACGGCCGTCTCTGGCTCGGTACCTATTCCGGGGTGCTGGTCATAGACAAGGCCCGCCTCCTCTCATCCGGTGACCGGGCGTATATTGCCGACAGGCACTATTATTCCGGATCCGAACCTTCCATTTCGAACAATGTGGTCTCCGGTATGGCAGTCACCCGTGACTTCGTCGCCACCCTTTCTGGAGGCAGCGTGGACATGATAAGCCTGCAGGACGGTTCAGTCAGGTATGTCGCTTTGCCTGAGGGCGTAATAGCCTATACGGTGGAAAGTGACGGCACGTCCGTATGGATAGGAAGCAGCAGGGGCATATTCAGGCTTGGGCCTGACGGGACAGCCGTCCCGGTGGAGGGCTTCGCCTTCCCGGCAGAATTCATAGTTCCAAGGGAGTCCGGCATAGTCGCCATCACGGACTGGGGCGACCTGTATGCCTATGACACGGTTTCCGGGAAATGGTCCCGCTGGCCTGCGGTGAACAACTCCATTTTCTGCGGGGCCGAGGCTCCCGACGGGAAGATCTGCCTCGGTGCCGTGGACGGTTATTTCGCCCTTGAACCGGACAGGCTCAGGCTCCGCAGCGGTGCGGGGAGGCCCGCCGTCACCGCCCTGCTGCTCAACAGCCAGCGTGTGGAGGTCGGACAGGAATACGGCGGACATGTCATCTTGGAGAGGAATATCGGCCTCACGGACAGGATAGTGCTGAAAAACGGCCAGAACTCATTTGCCTTCGAGTTTTCTGCGTTTGACTATACGGGCTCCGGAGTGCGGTATGCCTACAGGCTCGCAGGCCTTGACGGGAGCTGGCAGTTCACATCGGACAGCAGGGCGGTGTTCATAAACGTGCCTGCGGGCACCTACAGCTTCGAGGTCTGCACTGTGACCGCCGACGGGGTGCCCGGCGCAGGCAGGGCGGTGATGCAGGTGAGGGTGAAGCCCGTGTGGTATGCCACTACGGCCGCATTCGTCATCTATGCCCTGCTCCTTGCCGGGGTGGCCGTCTGGATAACATATTTCATAAGGATGAGGCACCAGCTGCAGATCGAGCACATAGAGAGGGAAGAGGCCCTGAATGCGGTGAAGATGAAGACGGAGTTCTTCGAGAGCGTATCCCACGAGTTCAAGAGCCCGCTCAGCATCATCCTCGGCTTTGTCAGCAGGATGAGAGCATCCGAGGCCGATGCCATCAGGTCGAAAGAACTGCAGGCGGTCCAGAGGAATGCCGAAAAGATGCATCTTCTCATCAACCAGATGCTCGACTACAACAAGAGCGGGAAGGACACCATCTTCATCCCGGCAGCCGTATCTCTGCCGGAGATGGCGAAAGAGATATTCGACAGTTTCACACCGGCGTTCACGCAGAAGAACATCAGCGCCCGTTTTGTCTCTGACAGCATCAGCTATATTTTCATGCTCGACAGGGTGAAGATGGAGTCGGTGTTCCAGAACCTGCTGTCCAATGCGGTGAAGTTCACTCCCGAGGGCGGTACCGTCCTCATGTCGGTGACGGTAGGGGACCAGACATCCGACATGCTGTATGCGGACGTGAAGGTCGAGGATTCCGGATGCGGCATCAGGGAGGAGGAGCTGCCCTTTATCTTCAACCAGTATTACAAGGCCCCTTCTAACCAGAAATACAATGAGGGCGGCTCGGGTATCGGCCTGCACCTTACGAAGGAGATAGTGGAGATGCACAAGGGGAAGATCTCCGTAACCTCATCCCCAGGGAAAGGCACCTGCTTCACTGTCAGGCTCTCCACCATGAAGGCGGATTCTTTCATCATCAGCTCCGCCCAGGAGAGTGCCTCCCTGTCGCTGCACAGCCTTTCCAAAGTGTGGCAGCATGACCGCAAGCCTATCATCCTTTTGGTGGAGGACAATGGAGACATCCGCGATTTCATCACCGCCTCACTGGGCAGGGACTACACTTTCCTTCTGGCTTCAGAGGGCAGGTCGGCCCTCGATATGCTCGAGACCGAAAAGACGGACCTCGTGATAACCGACATATCCATGCCCGGGATGGACGGGCTGACAATGAGCAGGATGATACGCCGTTCGGTCAGGACGGCTTTCCTGCCGATAATCATCCTCACGGGCAAGGACGACATCCAGACGCAGCTGCAGTCTGTCGAGTATGCCGATGCGTTTATTTCCAAGCCGTTCGACCTGAACTACCTGAACAGCGTGGTCATCCGGCTGCTCATAAAGCATGAGCATTACTGGGAGAAGATCAAACAGCAGCAGATGCTCTCTCCTCAGACCGAGGAGGTGGAGTCCCCGGACGGGATACTGCTGCGGGAGATAGTGGATATCGTGAACAGGCATATCGCGGACCCGGAACTTTCTGTCTCTGTCCTGAGCGAGGAGAGCCATTACGGAAGCAAGCAGATATACCGGAAGATAAAGCAGCTCACAGGAATGAGCGTGGTGGAGTTCATCCGTGACATCCGCCTGCAGAAGGCGGCTTCGTACCTGTCGCAGAAGAAGCTGACGGTGTCGGAGGTGATGTACATGGTCGGCTTCACTACAGCTTCGTACTTCGCCAAGTGCTTCAAGGCGAAATATGGAGTGTCCCCTTCAGACTATCAGGACGACAACCGGACGTCCTGATAGTCTGAAGGGGACTTGCGAAGTCTGCATCCAGAAACCGAAGTGCCTGCCTATTTGAGTCCTTCAAGGCATCTGCTTACGCCTGCGGAAATCCTCTCCAGAATCTCATCCTGCGTGGCGCTGTCCTCCGCGGCCTGGAACTTCTCTCCTGTGATATTCTCGTAAAGCTCTATATACCTGTCGGATATGCTCCTTACTATTTCCGGGGTCATCTCAGGGACCTTCTGTCCTTCGCGGCCCTGGAAACCGTTTGCCATCAGCCACTCACGGACAAACTCCTTCGAAAGCTGCCTCTGCTTCTCTCCCTTCGCCAGCCTTTCCTCATAACCGTCTGCATAGAAATACCGTGATGAATCCGGGGTATGCACCTCGTCCATCAGGTATATCCTGCCGTCCTTCTTCCCGAACTCGTATTTCGTATCTACCAGTATGAGTCCCATCTTTGCCGCTATCTCAGTGCCCCTCTTGTATATTGCCCTCGTGTACTCCTCCATCTTCTCATAGTCTTCCCTGCTCACGATGCCCTGCGCGATGATTTCCTCTTTCGATATGTCCTCGTCATGTCCTTCCGCCGCCTTGGAGGTCGGGGTGATGATAGGCTCCGGGAACTTCTGGTTCTCCACCATACCATCCGGCATGGCCACTCCGCAGATAGTGCGCTTCCCGGCCTTGTACTCCCTCCAGGCATGGCCTGACAGGTAGCCCCTTATGACCATCTCCACCTTGAAAGGCTCGCACTTGTGCCCGACGGTCACCATAGGGTCCGGCGTGGCGATCTTCCAGTTCGGCAGGATGTCCGAAGTCGCATCGAGGAACTTGGCCGCTATCTGGTTGAGTACCTGTCCCTTGAAAGGTATCCCCTCCGGCAGCACCACGTCGAACGCTGAGATCCTGTCGGTTACCACCATCACGAGATATTTCCCGTCTATGTCATACACATCACGCACTTTACCAGTGTATTTCCCTGTCTGCCCAGGAAAATGGAAATCGGTTTTGACAATTGCTTCCATTATAATAAGTATAAGAGATATTCAGACTGTCCGGTATTTTTCAAGCACCGCAAAAATAGTGAAAATATTCCTATATGATAGACAGGAGGCGGAATAAATCGTATCTGCATGCGGGTATTACTGTATGCAAAAGATGTCGGTTGGTGTACCAGAATAAGACAGAAATGGTATGAGATAGTATATTATCCAAAAGCCGAGAAAAAATATGAAGGCAGCCGGAATGCCGGAAAATCCATGAAATGTGCCATAATTTTCATGTGAAACCATTTCATTTGTTGGCATAAATTCGGATTCTTTTTTATAAAACCCAAAAGAAAGATAATTGATTTTGAAAATCTTTGCTCGGAATGGCAATAAGAGGCGGGACGTTCCATAAGACGCATTTGTGTATTCGTTTTTTGTGATTACATTTGTGCCAGTTAAGGCCGTTGGGAAAAGGGACCAATGGGGGAAGGATTTCCATATTGGGGATTATTGCCATTGTTGATTATTAAATCAATTTGACATAATGAAAACAGCATTAATCACGGGTATTACCGGCCAGGACGGATCGTTCCTGGCGGAGTTCCTGTTGGAAAAAGGATATGATGTCCACGGGACGATAAGGCGCTCGTCTGTGGACTACAGGGAGAGGATAGCGCATTTAGAGGGGCAGCCGCGCTTCCACCTGCACTATGCAGATCTTGGGGATTCGATGAGCATCATCCAGGTGGTGAGCAGGGTGCGTCCGGACGAGATATACAACCTTGCGGCGCAGAGCCATGTGCAGGTGAGCTTCGATTCGCCGGAGTTCACGGCCGATGTGGACGCGGTGGGGGTGCTGAGGGTCCTGGAAGCAGTGCGCCAGTGCGGGCTTGCAGAGACCTGCAGGATATACCAGGCATCGACGTCGGAGCTTTACGGCAAGGTAGAGGAGGTCCCTCAGAACGAGAACACGCCGTTCCGTCCGTACAGCCCGTATGCGGTGGCTAAGCTTTACGGGTACTGGATAGTTAAGGAATACCGTGAAGCCTATGGAATGTTCTGCTGTTCGGGGATATTGTTCAACCACGAGAGCGAGCGGCGCGGGGAGACATTCGTGACTCGGAAGATCACGCTGGCCGCAGCACGTATCGCCCAGGGGAAGCAGGACATACTGTACCTGGGGAACCTGTCGTCGCTTCGTGACTGGGGATATGCGAAGGACTATGTTGAATGTATGTGGATGATCCTGCAGTACAGGACACCGGAAGACTTCGTGATAGCGACGGGTGTACAGCATTCGGTGCGGGAGTTCTGCCAGCTTGCGTTCCGTTATGTCGGGATAGAGCTTTCGTTCGAGGGCGAGGGCGAGGACGAGAAAGGCGTTTGCGTATCGGGTCCCGAGCGTCTTGTGGGCAGGACACTTGTGGCGGTGAGTCCGGATTTCTACCGGCCTACGGATGTGGTGAACCTGTGGGGCGACCCTACGAAGGCAAAGGCTGAACTCGGGTGGGACCCGGGGAAGACGAGTTTCGAGGAGCTTGTCCGTATCATGGTGGATGCGGACATGGCGAAGGTTGCGGCCGAACGGGCCGGGGAGCATGTCAGGACCAACCTTGCGGAGTATCTGGAGAAAGGGATAGTGAAGTAGGTGGATTGACCTGGTCCGGAATATCCCAAATTTCTTATATTTGTCGGCAGAACTTGAATAAAGGTCTCGTTATGAAGAATATTGTTTTTATGTCACTTTTGGCTGCGGCCACGGTGGTTGCCGGTTGCGGGCCTGCGAAGAATGCCGCTCCGGCGAAAGAGGGTTCCAGGATTGATTATTCGATATCGTTCTTCAGGAACGTGGTATCCGGGGCGGAGGAAAACGGAAATGTGTTTGTGTCTCCATACAGTGCGGGTGTGGCCTTGTCGATGCTGGCTGAAGGTGCCAGGGAGCAGACATTGGAGGAGTTGAAGTCGGCCCTTAACGGGGTGACGTTCACGGCGGAGGAACTTGGGGCCGATTCCCTTGTCGATATACGCTCCGCCAATGCCGCATGGATCCGTGACGGGTTCAAGGTAAAGTCGCCATACCTGCAGACCCTTTCGTCTGACTATGGCGCCAAGGCGGAGAATCTTGACTTTTCCAATCCGGCAAGCGTGGGGATAATCAATTCGTGGTGTGCGGAAAACACTGAAGGCAAGATTACTGAAATCATCGACCAGATAAGCCCGGATATGGTGATGTTCCTTATGAACGCACTGTATTTCAAGGCTCCGTGGGAAAAGACCTTTAACAAGGACGCCACTGCCGAAGATACATTCCATGGCTATACTAAGGACAGTGAGGTGCCTTTTATGAATATCAAGTCCGGCTACAGATATGCGGAATATTCAGGGAACCAGCTTATTGAACTCCCTTATGCCGGAGGCAGGTACAGCATGCTGGTGCTTCTGCCTGCGGAGGATGTTTCTCCGGATGCCGTATTGCCTTACCTGAATGAAGATACCTATAAGGAGGCGCTTGCCTCTATGGAAAAGAAGGAGGTGATGCTCCGCCTGCCGAAGTTCAAGATTGAGACTACGACTTTGCTGAACAGGGCCTTGGAGGCAATGGGGGCAAAGCGGGTGTTCACCTCGTCAGCGGAACTTGGGGGAATCTCCGACGGGCGTATTGCCGTGGATGAAGTAAAGCAGAAATGCTTTGTGGAAGTGAATGAGGAAGGTTCCGAGGCTGCTGCGGTGACAAGTATCGGGGTGCGGCTCACTTCTGTCCGTGTGGAGCCGCTTCCTGTCAAGATGACGGTAGACAGGCCGTTCCTGTTTGCGATTGCCGACATGCAGAGCGACAATGTCCTCTTTATCGGCAGGATTATGAATCTTTAGAGCTGGCAGTGGCACATAGTATTATGAAAAAATATTTGAGACTTGCAGTCGCGGTGTCCATATTGGTGGCCGTGGCTGTTTATTTTGCGCCTGGCCTTCAGGCGAAGGGCAGGAAGGCTTCAGTCCCGGCGGTGCGTCCGGGGATAGAGGTCCTGGAACTGACTGGCTTTGACTGCCTCAAGGGCAGGCGTGTCGGCCTGGTGACCAATCCGAGCGGGGTGGACCGCGACATGCGCTCGACCATAGATATCCTTTTCAATGCTCCGGGGGTCGAACTTGTCGCCCTTTTCGGTCCGGAGCACGGGGTGCGCGGGGATGTGTATGCAGGCGGCAAGGTCACTGACTTTGTGGACCCTGCGACGGGGCTTCCCGTCTATTCCCTTTACGGGGCGACACGCAAACCTACTCCGGAAATGCTTGATGGGATTGATGTGATGGTGTATGACATACAGGATGTAGGGGTAAGGTCATATACGTTCATCAGCACGCTCGGACTGGTGATGGAGGCCTGTGCGGAAAAGGGTATTGAAGTGATCGTGCTTGATCGGCCTAACCCCCTGGGCGGTAATAAGATAGAAGGCCCGTGCGTCGAACCCGGCTTCTTTTCATTTGTAAGCCAGTATAGAATACCGTATATCTATGGACTTACTGTGGGGGAGCTGGCCCTTCTGATCAACAGCAGGGGGCTGAATTGCGGGCAGCTCGGGGACAGGGAGCCTTCCAGGTGCAGGCTCACGGTAATACCGATGTCAGGATGGCGGCGGGATATGCTTTATAAGGATACCGGACTGCCGTGGGTGCTTCCTTCCCCCAATATCCCGTCGGATGAGGCTGCCCTGTGTTATCCGGCATCGGGGCTTTGCGGAGAACTGTACGGTTTTATGAACATAGGGATCGGCTACACTCTGCCGTTTCAGGTGTTCGGGGCAGAGTGGGTTGATGCGGAACGTCTTAAGGAAATGCTGGAAAGCTACCGCCTGCCTGGTGTGTCTTTCAGGACGATATATTTCACGCCTTTTTCCGGGAGTTCGAAAGGAAAGCTCGTCAAGGGTGTACAGTTCTTTTTCACTGATTATGATGCGGCGGCCGTGACAGAAGTGCAGTTCTATGTTATGCAGGCTGTCGCCAGGCTTTACCCGGATCGGAAGGCTTTCGAAGAAGCTGACGGCATAGGGTTGTTCGACAAGGTGTGCGGGAGCGATTATGTCAGGAAGACCTTCGGTAAGGACTACCGCTTTACGGACATAGAGGACTACTGGAGGAAGGATGTAGAGCCGTTCCGGCAGATGTCAAAGAAGTATCATCTATACAAATGACCCGTGTCCGCGGGAATCTATTCCCATAAGTCTCACGTAAAATTTTAAACACTTTCTGAAATTGGTCAAATGTTTGACCAATTGATAAAAAGTATTACCTTTGCGGCCGCTTTCCACAGACAGACACTGAAACGGCGGCTCTTGCCGTATTGGCCTTCATCAGCATGAATACTATGATGGTTATGGAACCGGACCGGGAAGGTCCATGCCGGATTTGTGGATCTTCTTGACTGTAAACCGTTTATGATATGAAGAAAGGAAAATCGGTACGGGAGCTTTCACTGCAGCTGCTCAGGACC